>NZ_AHZV01000335.1 GCF_000250735.1 Anaerophaga thermohalophila str. Valhall | reverse complement strand
ACACTTTATAGTTTTAATTTATCAATGTGCCAAATCCTAAAAGTCTCTTTTTGACGCAGACTCATCAATGCAATCATCAATAAGTATGCAAAAATACTTCATTTTTACTTACTTTGTGATGATAAAGGTTACACTTTTCACTAACAATCCACCAAACCTAACAACCCTAACAATCTAACAGTCTATAATCTAACAATCATTCCACTCATTAAATAAAGCAATTATGAAAAAACTATTTACGCTAATCTGTCTTACGGTATTCCTGGGTTTAGGTTCTACAGAAGCATCTATCCAGGAAGTCTATAAATCCACAAAATCATTTAAAAAACCAGAATCGGTTCAAATAGAGGGAGATTTCTGCAAAGTGGTGCTGAAGCCTTCAGACGGAGACTCAATAAAGGTAGAAACCATCATCGAAGCATCACAAAAAGCAGATGGTTTTGATCTGAAAGATGAACTGGTGAATAATACGCTGCAACTTTCCGTTATCATCCCGGATGAACACATTTCCACAAAATCGGGTCAAATTGTTGTGAATATACCTGAGGGAATGCATATTACCGTCAAAACCTCTTCCGGATACATAGAATCAGGAAATCTCAAGGACTGCACGGTGAATGCACATGCCTCTTACGGTAAAATATCTGCAGAAAACATCTCGGGTGAGTATGATTTTAGAACCTCTACCGGAGCTGTCTCTGTCATGAATGTCAAAGGCAATATATCCGTTAATACAAAAAGCGGAAATATTGATATCTCCAATATTGACGGGTACGTTACTACTATTTCAGACAAAGGGGATATTTCAGTAAATAACATCAAGGGAGAACTGACAACACAAACCAACACCGCAGCACAAAAAATAGCAAACATCGACGGGAAACTTATGCTGCGAACATCTACAGGTGAGCTGACATTGAAAAACATTGAAGGGCATCTGCAAACCCTTAACGATGACGGGGATGTGTGGATAGAAAACCTGAAAGGCACGATGGATTTAAAATCGATTGCCGGAAGGCTCACTGGTACCGGAATACTTCTTACCGGAAACACATATTTCGAGACCACCAAGGGACGAATAGAGATGGAACTGAAAAACTCGCTAAATGAACTGACTTTTGACCTGGAATCGAATTACGGATTTCTTTATATTCCCGGAGAAGCTAAAAAGAAGAAGCTGAAATCGGGGAACGGACCTATTGTAATCACAGGGAGAACCAATAACGGACCTCAGAGATTTACTTTGAAAGAATGAGTGCGGTATAAAAAGCATATTTTTGTCAAAATCAAGG
>NZ_AHZV01000336.1 GCF_000250735.1 Anaerophaga thermohalophila str. Valhall | reverse complement strand
GACCTTAATTTCGAGGACTTCCAAACAGGCCACACGGGCATGGTTAAACGCTACACCGATGCGATGAGGCGCGTCTATAAGCATTACAAACGCACCTACGGGGTCGACAAAAATACATTGTACCTTTTCTTTATCGATTATCCCGAAGCCGACAAAAAAGGTTTTATGCCTCTCACTGGTCGATACGGATTTATTTTTAACTTTGGGATGGACTATGAGATTATGGCCCACGAGTTGGCCCACGGCGCGTTTAACCTGCGCCATCCTTTCAGTCCGGAAAGCACTTACCAGCTAACCGAAGGTACCACCGATAACCTGATGGATTACGGTAAGCCCCAAGGCACGGGGTTGTGGAAGTACCAATGGGATCTGATTCATGACCCCGAGAGGGTGCTTTTTGCGTGGACGGAGGATGAGGACGAGGGGGCGTATATTGACTTGCGATGTAGTAATATTGATATATCTGATTATCCTGAAGGACATTTTAAAGATGTTCCTTACAACATGGAAAGATTGATTGGCTTTATTGAAGATAATTCATTGTGGGCAAATAAGTTTACCGAAGATATTTTGGCTGATGTAAGAAACCAAATTATGGATGAATATTATTTCTCAAAAAGGCCAAATTCCAATGTGTATAGTTTTAATGAAGATTTAATGGCTACAGACAGCTATGTTCCTTCTGCTGATGAATGGAAAAAGAAAAAAGATCATTTTGACTTATTATATCAAAGCTGGGATTGTTTATTTTTTGAATCGACGAGAGCAAAGGCTTGTGGAAAATACGATGAAGCTATAACCCAGAGTCAAAGAACATCAGAAGTTAAGCAGCTTACTAATCATTTTGTTGGCATTCCGGAGGATTTTATTTGGCTGGATGGAACAAAAAGAGACATTCCTGACCCTAGAAAATATTATAATTCCACCCTGAAGAAATACAACCTTGAAGCTTTGAAAAAGGATTTAAGAAAAGCTGTTATAAATAAAAATCAAGAGCTTGTAAGTGGTGAATTGGAAAAGGCAACAAATCTTGAGCTTAATTACCAGGCATTACTCTCAAGGTATGGAGAATACATGTACACTATTGGGTGTAACGAAATCCCTGAAATTACCACTGCACAGAAGAACAAAATAAAACAGGAATTCTTTAATCTTTGGAGTAGTGAAGACAAATTAGGTTTTCATTGGAAGTGGTATACTTTGAAACAAGACCGGCTGGAAAGAGAGAAACAAAAACTTTTAGACAGATTAGCTGCAGAAAGGGCAGTTAGATTATATTTGAATCAGAAAGAAAGAGATGCAGTTTATGCAATGGTTGGTGGAGGAGTTGGTGTTGCTTCGGGTGTTTTACTAATGATTGTTTTTCCTCCAAGCACCATTGCAGGAGTTATATGGGGTATCGCTGATCTTGGAATAACAGCGGCAAGTTTTGCTGAAGGATATAACATGTATAAAGATATCCAAGCAAATGCTTTTGATCCTAATAGAAAATACAATGTTGTAGAAGGCGTCTGTTATAATCTTTCAGAAGAACATGGGGCATTAATTTTTGATTTATCGAGTATTGTTTTAGGGGTAAGATCAGCTAGTGGTAATTTTAGAAATATAAGGAATATTGAGAGCATTTCAGGGAATGAACTAAAGGTTATTATTACAGGAATCAATGGTGGATTAACTGCTGTTACTGTTGGTGATAAGACGTTTACATTATTAAATGATTAGTTTTATGAAAAGTGTTAAAGGTTCTCGTTTTTCTGGAATCATGGGGTTTATGGTCATTAGCATATTAACAGTTGTAGTTCTATTTAAATATGAAAAGCCTATTTTCTTTTCTTTTGGAATATTTTTAATAGTTTGTGGCCTATACCTTATCTCTATTCTTCCTTGGCATAATTATTTTATTTATACTGAAAATGAGTTGTTTGTTAAAAATAATTGGAATCCATTTTTTTATAGGCATCTTTCTATATTAGAGATTGAAGATATAGTAATTCGAAATGAAGCATATATGGGACTTGTAGTCAAAATAACATTAAAAAATGGGAAAAAATATTTGTTTCACACAGGTGCATCACGCCAATCTCTTGAAGAAATGATTACTGATATTATGCATCTTAGAAACGATTAGTAAAATTATGATTTTGAATAATGTTTTCTTTCTTAAGTCATGTTTCCTATAGCTTTTTGGTTTTCAACTGCACAATATTTTTAGCAAGCCGAACTTTAAAAAAGATATTCTGTTGCTTATTGCTATTAAAATATGTGAATCTCATTTATAAAATCGACTGAATCTTCCTCTTAGCAATAAACGCATCAATAACCGAGAAAACATGTTCCTGGTCTTCTTTCGAAAAACGGCCCCCCGCTCGGCGAAGTCTGTGACTTCGTCGTTTAAACCTTTGTGGTTTTTAACTACTACAGAAAACATCGCGATAAAATTGGTCATATTTCCACCAAAAACAGTAAGCTAAAAATCGGATGTTTTCTATCTTTAAAGATAAAATATTTATTCCATGTCCACAGGTTATCAAATCAAAGATCAGAAAGGATTGTACTTCCTAACCTTTCAGGTGGTAAATTGGGGTGATATTTTCTCACAGGATCCATAATAATCCGGTACGCTCAAGAATTGTTCAAAATCCTGAAGACTACTTATATTCATCGGCTCGAAATTATGGCGGTTTAAGTAGTTATCTGGTTGTAGATATTCTGAGATTGCCTGCAAAGATTGTTTAAAAAGGTAGTCTGGAGACTACAGGAGTAAAACGACGAAGTCAGTGACTTCGCCGAGCGGGGGGGTGGAAATTTGATAAT
>NZ_AHZV01000337.1 GCF_000250735.1 Anaerophaga thermohalophila str. Valhall | reverse complement strand
TATGCTTTTTATACTGCACTCATTCAATTTAATAGAATCATTAACCTGCTTTATTCATAAGTTTTCGTCATGAGATGTTCAAATATCAAAAAACGCAAGCAACCGCAGACAAATTTGATGCAGGAAATAGTGAACTATTTTCAAATCAAATTTGATGAGGACGCCTTGTGTTTTGCCGATAGTTGAGCATCGTAATAGATAATTTGTGAATAATGCAGGTTAAATAGCGGGCAACAGGCAGAATGCAGAAGTTAGATGTTAAAAATCAGACGCTATAAAGTTTGATATTAGATAATAGTATCTCTGCCACTCTTTCCAAACGCTGAACCATCTTAGGAGCGGTTGCTTGCTTGCAAGAATTTATGGTCATAGCAACCAATTGTAAGTCTCAAATATCTCATAATAAAAATCTTGCGACTTTAAGAATCTGTAGCATTTGTCTGGGATAGCATAGTGTCTTGTTTTGATAAGCATAATCATCAAAAATATCCTCTTATTACACAAAAAATTCCCCATAAAGAAAGAAGCGGTTGCTTAGCTTTGGAATTAAATTTTTGAAATTAAATTTTTTCCTGGCTAATAGCAGAACTATGGTTTCTTTAAAAAAATTAAGAACAATTCCTCTCTTTTTTGTACTTGTGGTCATCTTTTCCATAACGGCCTGTAGTGACGATGAAAACAAAGATGATGTGGAAAAGATTGCAAAACTCTCATTTGATGAAAGTTCTTTGCCTGATATGTTGGATGCTGATGGTGGAACTGTTACAATCGAGGTGAATTGGGCATATACAGAATGGGAAGTTACTCAAGAGGTAATTGCCGGTAATGAGTTTATAACAGATATTTCACCTCTGGCTGGAGGTGATTCCGAAGTGGGAACCGGCACTACAATGTTGGAAATAACTTTTGGTGCCAACAATCAATCGGCGGAGAATCAGCAAAAAATTAATATCAACTCCATAACACATGATTTATCTGATGAGATCGTTTTAAAACAGTCAGGGAAAGTGATCCAGACAATACTGGTTAACGTTAATCCCGATGTCGTTCATCAGACCATCAGCGGCTTTGGAGGTGCTAATATGATTTGGGGAACAGATTACCTGAATTCAGATGAAATGGATATGGCTTTTGGAACCGGGGAAGACCAGCTGGGGCTTTCCATTTATCGAGTGCGATTATCTTCCAATAAGAATGATTGGGAGGGTTTGGTCAATTCAATTAAAATGGCCAATGATCGAAACGCAAAAGTGTTGGCAAGCCCATGGTCGCCCCCTGCCAAATGGAAAAGCAATAACAGCACCAACGGAGGAGGATACTTGTTGGAAGAGCATTATGCCGATTTTGCCAGCTACATCAATGAATTTATTCAATTCATGGCCGACAACGGAGCAACTGTTGACGTGGTATCCGTCCAGAATGAACCCGACTGGGAGGTTTCCTACGAAGGATGTGAATACACTGTAGATCAGATGTTCAATTTTGTGAAAAACCATACCGGGAATATTGAAGGAGCTGAAGTCCTTGCTGCTGAATCGCTGAACACCAATCATGCTTATACCGATGACATTCTGAACGATGCCACAGCGGTAAATAACATTGACATTGTTGGGGGACATCTATACGGAGGCGGCCTGGCTGCTTACCCCCTTGTCCATGAAAAAAGCAAAGAACTCTGGATGACCGAACATCTGATGAACCTGGACAGCGGCAATCATCCCGAAAACTGGACTGAAGATACCGATGAGGAAGTCATCTGGGATGAAACAATGGATATGTTGGAGGAGATACACGCCACAATGGTATTTGATTGGAACGCCTATATATGGTGGTACATCCGAAGGTATTACAGTTTTTTAGGTGATGGTGAAAAAGGAACAGAGCGCGGCACAATACTAAAACGGGGCTACGCATTTTCGCAATATTCCAAATTTGTTCGTCCCGGTTATCAACGGGTTGATGTCAGTTCGGAAGGTGGTTCTGCTTTAAAAATTACGGCCTATAAGGGTGAGGACAATATCGTTATTGTGGCCATCAATTCATCCGAATATTCCTCTAAAACTATTGAGGTTTCAGTGCCTGCAGAGGTTTCGTCGGCCAGTGCCTATACTACTTCGGTAGATCACGATCGTCAAAAGTTTGATGATATTATCACTGAGGATAAAATTATTGTGGAATTGCCCAGGGAAAGTATTACAACGGTTGTACTAAAATAGCTAAGGGTTTAAATTTTTCTGTTCAAACAAATTAAAGACCAAAACAATATGAAAAAGAATCGTTTTTTATTGAAATTCAGTCTGATATTCATATCAGCTCTTGGGCTTGTTTCTTGCCAGTCACCTGAATCTGATGAAGGTAACAAAACCGGGGAGGTTGTTTTCGGCCCTGTTGATAAAGTTTATGAATTGCCCGATGTGCCGGGAACCATTTACTATGTAGCCCCTGATGGCGATGTTGATTCAGATGGCACATCTCTTGATTCGCCAACAACCATAGAGTCAGCTGTTGCCAGGGTGGTGACAGGTGATGCTATTGTAATGCGTGGTGGAACCTACCGTACCGGAAATCTGACCTTTAACCAGGGCGTTACCATTCAGCCTTATCAGGACGAAAAGCCGGTATTGAAAGGGACATTTGAAGCTACAGAGTGGGAGCAGGATGAAGACGGAGTTTGGTTTACCCGATGGGAACGTCTTTTCCCTGGAGAACCTGAGTCGTGGTGGAGAGAAGAGCGAAATATTAAGTTTACCCCCCTTCACAGGTTTAATAATGACGGTGTTTTTGTGAATAGTCAATACCTTCAGTCTGCCGGTAGTAAGGAAGAACTGGATGGAGGGACTTTCTTCGTGGATTACGATGCAAAAAAGATTTATCTCGGGCAGGATCCTTCTGATAAGCTGGTTGAAATAACTGCTTTCAGGAAAGCTATTTTCAGAACCAGCGGAGAAACCAATGGAAAGGAAAATGACGGCAAAGGGCCGGTTATCAAGGGATTAACCATTACCCAGTATCCTGATACAATGGTGCATATTGACGGATATTATCCACAGGGAATCTCATCCGAAGAGGAGCACGGTAATGATGTAGTGGGAACAGTTTTTGAAAATTGTACTTTCTCAAATTGTTTTCGCATTGGAGTATTTGCAATTGGTGACAGTATGGTAATGCGCAATTGTAAGATAGAGGATACCAATACCGAAGGGCTATATGTGGTCGCATCCGATGATGTAATTCTGGAGCGCAACATTTTTGCCCATAATAATATTGAGAAATGGACCGGGTATTTCCCGGCGGCTGTGAAAATATTTAACCAGTGCCATCGTGTTGTTTGTCGCGAAAACCTGGTTACCAACCATCCCAACTCAAATGGTATTTGGTATGATGTTGGAAATGTTGACGGTGTGTTTGTCAACAATCGGATCGAAAAAGTGGGCAGTCCCGAAGGACCTTTTCGAAACGATCAGGTTTGGCCCAGCAGAAATGGCTTCTTCTTTGAGATTTCGAAAGGGGTGACTGTTGCAGGCAACGAGTTTGTGAACAACAATCAGGGAATGCTCATACTTAACAGTTGCGATGCTAAAGTGTATAACAATACCTTCATTAACAGTCGCGCCACTTTTGGCCGTGATGACCGGGGCGATGATCCCGATCACTTTGGCTGGCATGTAACCAGCGGACCCGGAGTGGAAGAGCGTGAAAACCATATTTTTGTGAATAATCTTATGGTTGACACCATGGGACTGGAGTCTCCATTGCTGTATGTATGGCAACCATCAGATATGTGCGAAAGGCTTAGTGAACCAACATTAAAGGCTCTCGACCATAATGTTTTTGTCAAAACGAAAAACGAAGAGAGTCCGCTTATCACGCTCTGGAGCCCTGCCGATAATGAAGATTGCCAGGCCGAAATTGCTGATCCTGCTGAGTTGAATGCTTTGTATGAAGAATTTGAAACCAACAGTAAATTTTACAATGGCTATGACGGTGTCTTGTTTAGCGGAAGCGATCCGTTGAATATTAAGACTTCTCCGGATTTTGACGGACATAAAGTGGCTACAGCTATTCCGGAATATGTAAAGAAAGCTGCAGGCTGGTCTGAGGCAGTGGATAGCTTTATTGGAGCCCGTTAGCAGGTGCCGGAAGTTAGATGGTTAGATATAAGTAGTTTAGTCCGTAGTGGTTAGTAATTGACAGGCAGAAGTGTTAAATTTTGCAGAGAAGAATTTTGCCGGAAGTACCGATAATTGGCCTGATAAGCAAAAATCCAACTCTGCAAACCAAATGATTGATATAGAGTGTTTTGTAATTTGAGTTAGATAGATGTAGTCAGTAGGCTAATAGGCCAATAGATCAGTTGATCAGAATGAGATCAGGCCAAAAAGTGATACGGCCGGCAGGTGATTTGACGCTTAGCCCAGAACACTTCCGTGTTCTATTTCTAAGCAATGGTTCATTTAATCTTTTACTATCACAGCGATTACACGGATGTGCCCTGTTTTTACTAATTTTATTAAGTGATGATCTGTAGCATTCGTGTCCTCAGTATATCTGAAAATCTGTCGATCTGTTAAATTAAGTACGACTAAAAATATAAGAGGGTGCTTTCGGGAAGGAAGTACCCTCTTTTTGATAGGGACTATATGTATATGTTTTGCCAATCAATAATGAATTTTTGGGGCGTAGTCTGCCGGAAAAGTGTTTATTAATTCGGGAACCAGGCATTTTTATCAACCAAGATTTGGATCAATACTACCGTCGGGTAGCATGTTGTCGGGATGATATATGCCATTTTCCTCCATTTGATACCGTTTGCAGTTATTCCAGTTTCCCATGCAATATTCCTCGATCCATTTTTTATCCAGTTTTCCTTGTTCATAGAAACGCTTCATTGGACAAACAGGAAACCATTTGCAATTTTCTTTATGAGTAGTGGTTTTTAACGACATACTTTATTTTTACAGGTTAAACTTTTGGCTATAAAATGTAAGAAGAAACCAACATAGCAAAGTTTGTTCTATTGATAGATATCCTGTGGGTTCAATGAATTTAAAAGAATCCCCGTTATTTTCTGTGGAATTCCCATAACTACTTCGTCGTGATGTATACCTCCGGTTTTTCTTGATTCCGGGCAGCCAAATGATACGGTTACTTCTTCGTTTTGAAGCGTTTTTGAAAATACATTTCCACATACCGACAGAAGAGAATAGGGAGAAATTGAGACATTAATTCCGTGTTTGGCCAGTGCATGCGTCACTGCAGTAACGTTGGCCGGTTGCAGATAGATAATATAAAGGTCGGGTTGAATTCTTTCTTCCATATAGTCGGTGATGCCGAGGCTTATATTTTTTATTTCGGTCTGTTTAGGGATGTCTTTGAGCGTTTCGTCAACAAATTGATTCGGAATGTCGTTTCTGTCCGAAATGATTTCTGCCAGTTGTCGGTCGTCTTTGTCAAAGCCAATACTTCGTCTGGCTGCGGGACATTCTGTATTTTTGTTGTTGAGTTGTAGCGGGAGCCCGAAAGAGCAGGCTACGGCCTCGCAAAATTTCATCTTCTTTACAGGAACGTTAATGAAAAATTCTTTAAAATCACCGTTAATTTTTATTCCCGTACACTTTTGTCCGAAAAGTTTCTTTAATTCCGATATCATATTTTTGAAATTTATCAACAAAGATAAATGAACCATCGTTCACTTAAAAATTATTTAGATTAATTTTGAATAAAAAACGGGAGACATTAGTTTTCTGTTACATCCTATTCATGAAGGGCGAGGAGATTTTAGTTGAAATACCTACTTGAAGGGGGATGTTCGATAAAAAGCCTAAACGCAGAGATGCAATGGTGCATAGTTTTTATTTCGACAGAATTGTGATTTGATTTGCAATTGGAATCAGTATATTTGAGATTTACACATATTGTAAAAATTTATGTGAGTTTTTAGACAAGCACTAACTAAGGCTTGATTGATACCTGCAATGAGTTTTAATCATGAGGTTTATATTTTA
>NZ_AHZV01000338.1 GCF_000250735.1 Anaerophaga thermohalophila str. Valhall | reverse complement strand
GAAATGTATTTATGAGTGCGACATAAAAAGCATATTTTTGTCAAAATCAAGAGGTTTAGGGTGTGTAATAACCTTGATTATATCTTTAATACCGGTAAAATCACATGCCCAAACCATCCCGAAGCCAATCCCGATACATCAACATTGGAGATACTACACTCATTAGAAGCAGAAATGCAAGGGAAATAAACGTGGAACCTTATGGCAACTTTTCCGATTACATAGCATTCTATTTTGGCGCCAGATCACCTATGCTTTATAATATTCAAAAAGGGTTTCAGGGTGTAACAAAAAGAAATCCTGAGAATATTGTTTACCTTGTGTCAACATTTGATGAAATAAAAAAAACAGGCAAACCGTATATTTTTACCGATGGACATGCTTACCATTTAATGACACAATTTTTTAACTCCGAACAACACTTGAACGAAGTGGATTGGAATGCCGTGAAACTTGTTAAATGGAACGATACAGAAGAAGACCCCGACAGAAAACGAAGAAAACAAGCTGAGTTTTTGGTTCATAGCGAAATACCATTGTCGGCAATTGTTGCATTTGTAGTGTATAACAACGATGCCAGGTCAACAGTTTTAGCTAAATTTGCTAAAACTGGTTTTTCCGGAAATATCTTAGTCAAACCAAAATGGTACTATTAAAATGATACATTTCACAACTGGAAATATCCTGAAATCTGATGCCGAAGCTTTGGTGAACACGGTAAACACAGTTGGAATAATGGGCAAAGGCATTGCCCTGGCTTTTAAAAATGAGTTTCCTGAAAATTATAAAATATATCGCCAGGCGTGCGATAACAAAGAACTTAAAACCGGCCGGGTATTGCTTACAACTACCGGGCGCTTTTCGCCAAAATACATCATCAATTTCCCAACCAAACAACATTGGCGCGGAAATTCGAAAATGGATTACATAACTGAAGGAATGAAAAACCTCGTCGAAGTTATTCGTGAGAAAAACATCAAATCAATTGCCATTCCTCCGCTGGGCAGTGGCAACGGCGGTCTCGACTGGAAATCGGTTAAACCTGTAATTCTGAACGAGCTCACACCGGTTAAAGACCAACTGGAAATATATATTTATGAACCCGGCTATAATAACCAGGCTGTACCAAACAAAAAAGAAATACAACTAACGCCTGCAAGGGCGATGTTGCTGATGGCTCTCAGTAAATACAAAGTACTTGGTTACTCCATTAATCTGCTGGTGACTCAAAAACTGGCTTATTTTATGCAACGACTTGGCGAACCGCTTAATCTGAAATTTGAAAAAGGGATTTACGGGCCATACTCGCACCAGTTGCAACATTTATTAAAATATTTAAACGGCTGGTACCTGCAATTCAGGCACGAACAAACTTCTCCGGGAACAACAATGAAACTAAACCATATCGAAAAGGTTGAAGAATACTGCAAAAACAATCTCTCTGCCCAACAAAAAGAACGGCTCGGCAGGCTCGAAACTTTAATTGAAGGTTTTGAATCGCCCTATGGCCTCGAATTGCTGGCCACGGTCGATTTTATTCAACAACAAACCAACAAAAACAAACCGGGTGATATTGAAAAAGAAATCAGCCAATGGACTAACCGGAAAAAAGAGCTGATGAAACCTTACCACATTAAAGTTGCCCACCAGCGGGTTAATAGTTTTTTTGAAACAACAGAAAAAATTTGTTGACCCGACCTGTTTGGGAACTTATAACCCGTTTGCCGATGTTTAAAGATGCACAATGTGGGGATATTTCAAATGCCGAGTGGATTGCTGATAGATTGATAAATATACTTGGTAGCGCAATTATTTAAGGTTAAGGCTAAGGTTGAGTTGAGTTGAGGTTAAGGTTGAGGTTGAGAATTCACCACATAAGAACACAGAAGAACACATAAGACAGGGTTGAATCACAGATGACAGAGATTAACCAAATTTGAAAGAGTATTTCAAATTATAAGTCCCCTTCAGGGGGCCAGGGGGTGAGCGCAAGGAATGAAATAAACGAATAGTTTAAAATAAAGATGCTAAGAGATAGCAGGTAACAAGCAACCCGGACCCAGCTAAAATAATAATCTTTTCCGAAAATTTTCGCAACGAAAAATCTCGCAACAACGAAAATGACCAATCCTTTTAAATTTGGCAGTGTAGTTGAAGATCCCTTCTTTACCAATCGGAAAAAAGAAGTAGAGTTTGTTTCCAAAACGTTGGATAGTAATAATCACCTGATTATTATCAGCCCTCGACGTTTCGGGAAAACCAGTTTAATCAGGAAAGTAATTGCCGAAACCGATCGGAAAGTGATATACCTTGATGTGCAATTAACCAATTCGGTAAATGATTTTGCCGCTCAATTGCTTAAACGAATTTACAGGGTTTGGCCAGGCGAAAAACTCAGACAGTTGGTTCGTCATTTCAGAATTATTCCAAATATTTCATTGAACCCTCTTAGCAACGAGGTGGACATCTCGTTTCAGGCTAAAGAGGCTGAAACGCCTGTACTTGAGGATGTCTTTAATCTGTTGGATAAAATTGGCTCCGAAAAGAACCGACCCGTGGTGGTATTAGATGAGTTTCAGGATATCATGAAACTTGGAACCGGGATGGATAAAACCCTGAGAGCTATTATGCAGCAGCATCAAACAGTGAATTATGTAATGTTGGGAAGTCAGGAATCTCTGATGCGTGAAATTTTTGAGGACAAAAAATCCCCTTTTTATCATTTTGGAATTCTTTTTCCACTTGAAAAAAATTGAAAAAAAACATTTTGAAAAATACTTGAGTGAAAAGTTTGCTGATATTACCGATGAGGCCGACAAAATAGCAAATGATATTCTTGATATAACCGAAGGGCATCCTTATTATACCCAGCAACTTGCTTATTATACCTGGAATCTAATTGATGAAAATTCCGAAAATCAGAATATTGTAATCAAGGCAGTGGACGAGATTATTTACCTTCATGATCATGATTATGAACGACTCTGGGCTACCTTTAACCAAACCGATAAGCAAACCATAACATTTATGGCCCTTCGCAATGATTCAAAAATCAGCCCACTTTCTCACCAGGCCGATATAGGCCCCGCCAGCACGGTTTATAGCAGTCTGAAAAGATTGATGATTACGGGTTGTGTAATCAAAACAAATAACGGGTATGAGCTGGATGATCCTTTTTTTAAGCGGTGGATTATTCAACGAAGAAATATGTGAGCAGTTTAATTTTAAATGATCAATGAGCCATTCGGCTGAGGCCAGGGTTGAGGTTAAGGCTGAGGTTGAGGTTAAGGCTGAGGCTGAGGTTGAGGTTAAGGTTCAGGATGAGAATTCACCAAATAAGAACACATAAGATAAGATTGTACCACACAGATGACACAGATTCTTTGCAAGCAAAGCGGCAGAGCCGGGCGAATACAGATTTCAATGACCAATGATCAATTATCAATGATCAATAGAGGTTGAGGCTGAGGTTAAGGTTGAGAATACACCACAGAGGACACAGAGACAGAAGGCAGAAGATAGAAGCAAGTAGAGACGCACGGCCGTGCGTCTCTCAAAAAATACACCACATAAGACCACAAAAGAACACATAAGACAGGGTTGTACCACTGATGACACAGATTAACCAAATTTGAAAGAGTATCTCTCACAAGTCCCCCCTGGGGGGATTTAGGGGGCCGCCCCCCACAACTTCTTAACTAATGACAAAAAATCACATCCATCCTGTTTTCGATAAAATTCTTACACGAGAGGACCGCGAGCGTCTTTTAAACCAGCGTGCCAAAGTAATTTGGTTTACCGGACTTTCGGGTGCCGGAAAAAGTACACTTGCTGCAGCCCTTGAAAAGGAGCTTTACAGTCGTGGGTTTCTTTGCAAACTTCTGGACGGCGATAACATACGTACAGGTATCAATAATAATCTGGGGTTTACTGATGAAGACCGAAAGGAAAACATCCGGCGAATAGCCGAAGTGTGTAAGTTGTTCCTCAACTGTGGTGTGATAACGATAGCCGCATTTATCAGTCCCACCAATGAAATTCGAAAACTGGCCAGATCTATTATAGGAGAAGAAGATTTTATAGAAATTTTTGTAAATCCTCCCCTCCAGGTTTGCGAACAACGCGATACCAAAGGCCTTTACAAAAAAGCCCGTAAAGGAGAAATTAAAAATTTTACCGGAATTTCGGCCCCGTTCGAAGCACCGGAAAACCCGGATCTGGTTATTGATACTTCTATGGTTGGTGTCGAAGAAAGTTTGAGGATGGTGATGGAAGTTTTGGAGAAAGATATACAACAAAAATAGTACTGAAATTTTATTTATTTCTAAGTAAGCACAATTTATGATGCAAACTTTTTTAATTACCGGTGCCGACGGTTTCATCGGTTCCCATCTTACCGAATATCTTTTGGAAAAAGGCTACAAAGTCAGAGCCCTGGCTCAATACAATTCATTTAACAACTGGGGGTGGCTGGAAGATATTCCGGAAAATAACAACCTGGAAATCATAACCGGCGATGTCCGTGACCCGCACTTTTGTAAGGAAATTACCAGGGGGGTAGATGTAATTTTTCATCTGGCGGCTTTAATAGCTATCCCATATTCATATGTAGCACCGGATAGCTACGTGGACACGAACGTTAAAGGGACGCTTAACATTTGCCAGGCAGCCAAAGAAAACGGTAATATCAGGGTTATCCACACTTCTACTTCCGAGGTTTATGGAACGGCCCAATATGTACCTATTGACGAAAAACACCCAAAACAACCCCAATCACCTTATTCGGCCTCTAAAATCGGAGCCGACGCCATGGCCATGAGCTTTTACAATGCTTTTGAATTGCCGGTTACCATTGCGCGACCTTTCAATACTTATGGCCCCAGACAATCTGCTCGGGCAATAATACCAACAATAATTACGCAAATTGCGAATGGCATGAAAGAGATAAAATTGGGCGATCTTTCGCCTACCCGTGATTTCAATTTTGTAAAGGACACTTGTAAAGGCTTTCTGGCACTGGCTGAAAGTGATGCTTTAATTGGCAAAGAAGTAAATATTTGTTCCAATTATGAAATCTCTATGAAGAACTTGCTGAATCTGATAAAAAGAATTATGAAATCAGATGTAAAATTCATTACTGAAGACCAACGATTAAGACCAAAAAACTCGGAGGTATTCAGGTTGTGGGGAGATAATAAACTCATTAGTGAATTAACCGGCTTTGAGCCGGATTATGATATTGAAAAAGGATTAAGAGAAACATGTGAATGGTTTAGCAATCCGGAAAATCTCAAAAAATATAAAGCAGGAATCTATAATGTGTAGAGATTGAGACTGAGGTTGAGGTTGAGAAAACCGCGGAGCGGTGACAGGAAACTAAAACTTGCACAATCATCCTGATATCAAACCAATTACACAGTAATTCCTCCGGAATGAACATAAAAAAGATGATTCGCTGCGCGAATAAAATAGTTGTCCGCGAATTTCGCTAATCTACGCGAATTATTTCTGCTTCGCAGTATCTGTTCGGCTTTGCCAAACTAAAAAATCGCTGAAAGTGGTTGTTAAATTCGCGTAATTCGTGAAATTCACGGACAACCAATCAAAATGGCGCAAGCCATTTATTAAAAATCCATCGACCCTAATTATATTATTTTCATAATATATTCCTATGAATCCAGATAATTTCCAAAATATTATCTCCTTCATCCGCCAAACCTTCAAGACTCCCGAAGGCTTCATCCCGCTTCATGAGCCCAGATTTTACGGGAACGAAAAGAAATACCTGGAAGAGTGCATCGATTCAACCTTTGTTTCCAGTGTAGGAAAGTTCGTTGATCGTTTTGAAGAAATGATTACAGAATTTACAGGTACCTCTAAAGCTGTTGTTTGTGTTAATGGCACCAATGCACTGCATTTGGCCTTACTTCTCTCCGATGTCAAACCCGGCGATGAAGTCATAACCCAACCGTTGACTTTTATTGCTACTGCCAATGCAATAAGTTATTGCAGTGCGAATCCTGTTTTTGTTGACGTAGATAGAGACACTCTGGGAATGTCGCCCCGGAAGTTGGAAGAGTGGTTGGAAGAGAATGTGGAGATGAAGGAGACTGAGGCTAAGGTTGAGGTTAAGGCTGAGAATTCTAAACCTCAAAGTCCACCTTGGGGGGATTTAGGGGGCCTCCAACCTTTTAACAAGTCCACCGGCCGTCGCATCGCTGCCTGCGTACCCATGCACACATTCGGGCATCCCTGCCGTATTGATGAAATTGTTCATATATGTAATCGCTACAACATAAAAGTTGTGGAAGATGCTGCTGAAAGTCTGGGAAGTTATTACAAGAACCAGCACACCGGAACCATCGCAGACATCGGAGTTTTAAGTTTCAACGGTAATAAAACAATAACCACCGGTGGCGGAGGAATGTTGCTCTTTAAAAACAAAGAGTTGGGTGAATACGCTAAGCATCTGACTACACAGGCAAAAGTCCCTCACAGGTGGGAGTTCCGTCACGACCACATCGGTTATAATTATCGTATGCCCAACATCAATGCTGCCTTAGGTTGCGCACAAATGGAACAGTTGCCCAAATTCCTAAAAGCTAAAAGAGAACTGGCAAAAAAATATGACGCTTTCTTCTCAACCTTAACCTCAACCTTTGTTACTGAGCCTTCCCATTCCACAAGTAACTATTGGCTCAACGCCATCCTGCTTAACAACAAAGAAGAACGCGACCAATTTCTGGAACAAACCAACAATGCCGGTGTAATGACCCGGTCTGTTTGGGAACTTATGAACCGCTTACCGATGTTTCAGGATGCACAATGTGGGGATATTTCAAATGCCGAGTGGATTGCTGATAGACTCGTGAATATACCTAGTAGCGCAATTATTTAAGATTGAGGTTAAGGTTGAGGTTATTAAGGCTAATAAATCAAAACACCCTTAAGAGAACCGCCGATCGGTGTAAGAATGGTAGGTTAAAACCACTAAGGATATCAATAAGCCGTCAAGCGGTGAAAGAAAAAGAAATATAATTTAGAAATTAACATACATCTCAACCTTAACCTTATTCTTATCCTCAGCCTCTATCTAAATCTCAACTAATGAAACCACAAATCATCCTCATTGGCGGCGGCGGACACTGCAAGTCCTGCATAGATGTAATAGAACAAGAAGGGAAGTACAAAATTGCAGGAATTGTTGATATGGCAGAAAAAGTTGGTCAATCCATTCTTGGTTATCCAATTATTGGAACGGATGATGATTTACCTGAGTTAGTTCAAGAATACAAAAATGTTATAATCACAATAGGGCAAATTAAATCAGCCTACCTAAGAATAAAGTTATACGACCAGGCCAAACAACTAAATGCTCAATTGCCGGTAATCGTAGCTCCAACCGCTTATGTCAGCAGGCATGCTTCAATTCAGGAAGGTACAATTGTTATGCATCATGCTTTAATAAATGCAGAAGCACGAATTGGCATCAATTGCATCATCAACTCAAAAGCGCTAATTGAACATGAAGCCATTATTGGTGACTTCTGCCACATTTCTACAGCCACATGTGTAAACGGACAAGTAAATATTGGGACGAATTGTTTTATTGGTAGCAATACAGTCTTGAGCAACAACATCACAATCAGTGACAATTCAATAGTTGCAGCCGGTTCGCAAGTTTTAAAGAGCCTTGCGAAACCAGGCATTTATATTGGAAATCCTTTAAGGAAAATTCGTTGAGTATACCAACATACCAGATGAAGCAGGCGTAAACCATAGCGGGAACATTGAAATGGGCAAGCTATCAATTGAAGCCACGGCCAAGTAGTGAGTTACTCTTATAAAATAAAAACAAGTACTTCTTTACCATGCTAAAAGAAAGGACAATACCACATGACGCAACTCTTCTAGAGGCATTCAAAAAAATGGATATCCTTGATAAAAAGTTGCTAGTTGTATTAAATAAAAATAAATTCTTAGGACTACTAAGTGCCGGCGACATCCAGCGGGCAATCATTCAAAACAAATCGCTTGAAACAAAGGTTGTAGATGTCTTGCGTAAAAACATTCGTATTGCCAAACCCGAAGATAGCTATGAAACCATCCGGCAAATGATGTTCGACTTTCGTATGGAACTTTGCCCGGTGGTAAATGACCAGCAGGAAATTGTTAACATTTATTTTTGGGAAGATGTTTTTCAGGAGAAGGAACCACAACCGAAAAGACGGTTTAACCTACCTGTAGTGATTATGGCAGGTGGGTTTGGAACACGGTTAAAACCGATAACCAATGTTTTGCCAAAGCCCTTAATTCCTTTAGGGGAAAAAACAATACTCGAACATATTTTCCAGCGCTTTTCAAAACAGGGCTGCAACACCTTTCATATTTCGGTGAATTACAAAGCCGAACTTATAGAATACTATCTAAAAAATCAAAACCTGCCTTATCGCTTATCATATTTTAAAGAAGATATACCAATGGGCACAGCGGGTAGCCTTTCGTTGCTGAAAGACAAAATAAAAGAAACATTTTTCGTAAGCAATTGCGACATCCTCATTGAGCAGGACTACTCGGAAATTCTCGATTACCATAAAACCAATAGAAACGACATTACCATAGTGGCAGCACTCAAGCATTACCCCATTCCCTACGGAACCATTGAGACCACCGACAACGGCCAACTGGTAAGCTTGCAGGAAAAACCTGAACTTACCTTTAAAATTAACAGCGGAATGTACATTTTAGAACCACAAGTGTTAAACCAGATACCCGAAAACCGGTTTTTCCACATTACCCATTTAATTGAAAAGGTTCACAAAAACGGCGGAAATGTGGGTGTTTTTCCGGTAAGCGAAAAAAGTTGGAAGGACATTGGAGAGTGGGACGAATACTTAAAACAGAACGGCAATGACTGAAAAACGGATTCTATTGGTTGGCGACGGTAACCATCAGTTCATTACCAATTATGTGCATTGGCTAAAGAAAGAAAAGAACAATAATTTTAAAATTGATATTTTAAGCCAGTCCACTGTAAAGGAAAAAAATAAAAAAAATTTTAACTCGATATACAGGATAAAAGATGAAAATTTCATTTACCATATTATTTCAAAAATAAAAGGTGTTCATTTACTTTATCGTCTTATTCTATATAAAAAATTACTAAAAGATTTGCCTGAATATGATGTCATTCATTTTCACTATATACGTATTGATAGTTATTTACTAGTAAACCAATTTAAAAGAAGCCAAAAGTCAAAAATAATCTTTTCCATTTGGGGCAGTGATTTATATAGGTTAAGTCCTCTTAATGAAAAAAGATTTTTTAGAGCCTGCAATAAAGCCGATATTTTAACTTTTGCCAACCAAAAGTCAATTAATCTTTTTAAAGAAAAATATAATTGGAAAAATGACAATCTTAAATTGTGTCGATTTGGCTTGGCTCCGCTTGAGAGGTTAAAAAAAATCAAATTATCAAAAAATGAGTGTAAACAAAAACTGAGCTGGAACAACAATAAACTGGCAATAACAATCGGTTACAATTCAAATCCGGCGCAACAACACCTTGAAATTCTTAAACAGTTTGACACAACAAATATTAAAAGTTTAAAAGAAAAAATACAATTGATTTTACCCGTTACTTATAATGGAACACCAAAATACAAAAATCAATTGCTGGAAAAACTAAAGCAACTCCCGTTTGAATATACCATTTACGATACATTTTTAACCGATGACAAAGTAGCTCAAATCCGGAAGGCTTCCGATGTTATGATTCAGTTGCAACTTACCGACCAGTTTTCGGGTTCCATGCAGGAGCATTTGTTTGCCCGGAATGTAGTTATTACCGGTAGTTGGCTGCCCTATGAAACCATGAAGGAACACGGAGCTTGGTTTATTGAAATTGATAAGCTGGAAGAACTCCCCAATATTATATTTGATGTAATTGGCAATTATGAAAATTATGTAAAAAAAACTAATAACAATCCGCAAGCCATTGCCGAATTGGGTTTATGGGAAAAGAATATTCACGACTGGATTGCTCTATACAAAGACTAGATGAACTTCCGTAAAACAGCCATATCAGGAATTAAATGGACAAGTGTTGGAACAATTGGTCGGGCCTTGTTTCAATTATTGCAAGTTTCTATTTTAACTCGGTTTCTGCCCAAAGAAGCGTTTGGGTTGGTGTCCATGGCATTGTTTGTGGTGCAATTCTCCAATATTTTTGTGGATATGGGCATGACATCGGCCATCCTTCACCGGCAAAATGCCACCAAAAATGAATACAGCAGCATATACTGGCTCAACATTTTTATTTCATTGTTCTTGTATGGAATTTTATTTTTTGGCGCACCAGTAGTTGCCCGTTTCTACGATGAGCCAGAGTTGCGCATGTTGGTTCCCATTCTCGGCACAAACTTGGTGCTGATGGCCAGCGGCCGGCAGCACCGTACCATCATGCAAAAACAGTTTCAGTTTAAAGCCATTGCGATTACTGAATTGATTTCCTTTTTCCTAGGGCTGATTGCAGCAACCCTGCTGGCCATAAACGGCTTTGGGGTTTACAGTTTGGTTTATTCGACATTACTTGCCTCATTTATTTCAAATGGTCTTTTTCTAATCCAGAACCAGCGATTAAATCCCATCCGGTTTCATTTCCGTTTAAAAGAAACCAAACCCTTCCTGAGAATTGGCGGGTTTACCATGGGCAGCACCTTGCTCGATTTTTTTTCGCGTGAAATGGATATCCTGATTATTGGTAAATTGCTGGGAGCCGAAAGTTTGGGCGTTTATAGTTTGGCAAAACAAATTGTTTTGAAATTGTACTCAATCGTTAATCCAATTATTTTGAATGTTTTGAGTCCAATTCTATCGTCCATTCAAAAAGAGAAAGAAAAAGTGAAACAATACTACTTAAAAGCAGTACACCTTTTGGCATCAATAAACATACCGATATATTTACTCATTATTGTACTATCAAAAGAAATATTAACCTTTGTTTATGGGCAGGATTATGCCTCAGGATTTATGGTATTAAGCTTCATAGCAGTATCATATGGTATAAACACAATTGGAAATCCGGTGGGGAGTTTGCAAATTGCCACCGGAAGAACAGATATAGGATTCAAATGGACAATACTGAGGGTGATTATTACGCCTCCGGTTATATTTGCCGGCGCGTTAATAAACATTGAAGCCGTAGCAGCATTTTATGCACTGCTTTCGTTGTTCATTATTATCCCTCTTTGGTTTATACAGCTTAAGCCAATGGCCAACATCAGCTTAAAAGAATATACAAGTCAATTCTATAAACCACTCATTTTCTTTCTTGCTGCCACATTACTCATTTATTTTTCAGGCGAGAAAGCCGAAATCAAGCACAGCATAATCGTAAATGCAATCCTTAAAGTTGCTGTCACGTTGATTGCTTTTGGTATTTTTATCCTTTTTTTCGATAAAAAGTCGGTTTTAGAAACCTATAACCTGTTTATCTCAACCATTAAACGGAAAAAATAATGTCATCATTTATATTGGATATTCAAACGAATGTGAAATCCGGGAATAGTAATGGTAAAACATTCTCACTGGAATACACCACGTCAGCTAAGTTTCAAAACGACAAAATAAATTTTGAAAAAGATGATTTTTACCTTTTACTCGACAGAATTGTATTGAATAAAAGGCATCTGTTGGAAAACAGCAATTAAATTACTTGGTCTGAATATTTGATAGAATCCTATACAAATAATGGCAACCTTTTTTTAAGCATTTAAAAAGTTCGTATTACGGTTTTCTGTTCGATAAAAAGAAAATAAATGGATTGTTTTTACCGACCACATCAGCAGTAAACCCATGTACTATGCCGAATACAACAACCACATTGTATTTTCAAATAACTACACCGGGCTGGTAAATCATTTAAAAAAGAATGGTAAAAAAGTAACCTTAAATGAACAAGGCGCCTACCTGCTTCTCTCGTATGGTTATGTATTTGAAGACATTACCATTACCAATGAAATCAAACGCCTGATGGTTGGATATTGTGCTCTTTTTCAAAATAACAAACTGAACTTTGAGAAATTTTATACATTAACCAACACTCCAATTGACATTTCGGAAAATGAAGCCATTGAGCAAATAGACAAACGATTTAGAGAAGCGGTACAATTGGCCATTGAAAAGGATAAGGAATACGGATACAAACATGTAGCTTCCTTAAGTGGAGGTCTTGATTCCCGGATGACTGTGTGGGTAGCGCACGACCTGGGCTATACCGGCCAACTCAACCTTACCTTCTCGCAAAGCAATTACCTCGACGAAACCATCCCCAAAAAAATAGCCTCCGATTTAAAACACGAATGGCTTTTTAAGGCTCTTGATAACGGAAATTTTTTGAAAAACATCGATGAAACCACTCAAATAACCGGAGGCAATGTACTTTACTATGGTTTAGCTCATGGTTTAAGTTTATACAACTACCTAAATTTTGAAAAATTAGGGATAATGCACTCAGGGCAATTGGGCGATGTTGTTATTTCTACGTTTTATTCCACTTTGAATAAAGACAAACAATTCAACTTTGGAGATGGTGCCTATTCCAAAAAACTTTTGTCAGCAATTAAACCTTTTACCTTTAAAGAAAACTACCCCAACGAGGAAATTTTCAAAATGTATATCAGGGGTTTTTATGGGGCAAACCAGGGATTGTATGGCATTATGAATTATACCGAAACCTACTCCCCTTTTTATGATATTGATTTTATGGAATTTGCATTAAGCATTCCGTTAAAGCTGCGTTTTAATCATTACATCTATAAAAAGTGGATAATGACAAAATACCCCAAAGCAGCAAACTATATATGGGAAAGTGATAAGGTTTCAGTAAATTATCCTTATTGGGTTAAAATTAAAGGAAAAAGAATTCCACTCAGCCAATTACCAACCAAGATTTTATCAAAACTGGGCATTGCAAAATATGGGCTTAATACAAAAAACAACATGAATCCACTGGAATATTGGTACAATACCAATCCTGAACTTAAAAAGGTTATGGATGGTTATTTTAATGAGAATATTGAGTTATTGAATGAATATCCTCAACTTAAGAAGGATTGTGAGAGGTTATATGTAAGGGGAAAAGGAAGTGAGAAGGTGCAGGTATTGTCTTTATTAGGGTTTCAAAAACACTTTTGAACCCTATTATTAATAAACAATCATCAACACACCTTGCTATGAACTTAATTGTAAGAAAAGACTCAATCATCAAATTATTTATCATTGCAGGGCTGTTAGTGTATTTTGTCTTAATATTTGCTGACTTCTTCCTTAATAATGATAATCTTAAGACCGTAGGCTTATATACTGCTGTTCTCTGTTTTTCTGCAGCCTATTAATTTAAACAACACACAACAATTGATATATATATATATATATTGCCGAAGGCTTACCTTTGACTTGACATGCTGTACCTGGAAAGAATTGAAGCATTTTACCAGAAAAGTGTTATGGAGCGTCATAGGCTATAATATACGGGGATTATCCCGCTTGTTAATAGCCAAGATGATCATAGAATAAATAAAAGACAAAAAAAATAGCTTGCTTAAAAAAGTTTATGAAAATACAAGGTAAAGAAAGACAATATTATATTAAATTTATTGCAAGCTTAGGTTGTTTTTTAAATTAAGGATAAATTTAGTCGATAATTTCAGTCAGGCTATCAAAAATTCCGTCGTTTTTGAGAAAAATTTGATTTTAGTTCTCAAAAAACGCCCCTTTATGGACTGACACTATTTAGTAGGATAAATTTGGTATTATGCAAAATATTCCCTTTTTCTCTGTAGTCATTCCCATATACAACAAAGGTCCCCACATTCATCGTTCCATAAGTTCGGTTTTAAACCAAACATTTCGGCATTTTGAACTTCTCTTAGTTAATGATGCCTCAACAGATAAGAGTTTAGAGGAAATTCAAAAATTTAATGATAGGCGAATAAGGATATTTCACCGCACATGCCCAGGCCCCGGTGGTTATGCAGGTCGCAATTTGGGAATTAGGAAAGCAAATGGTAGGTGGATTGCCTTTTTAGACGCAGATGATGAATGGATTCCAGATCATCTTAAAAATATGTTTGAATTAATACAAGAATTTCCTGATGAATCAGTTATAGGATCTGGTTGGAAGGAATCTTGGGGTGAAGAGACTTCTAATGAATGCTCTTTTGATCCTTATTATTTAAAATATTCAAATAGAGGAAATCATAGACTCTCTTTTGAAGATTATTTAAGAGCTGAATGCTCATACTTAAGACCCATTTGGACATCAATAGCCTGTATTCGGAGGGAATTATTAATTGTGGCTGGTGGGTTTCCTGAAAACCTCATGAAAAGAGGAGGAGATGTGGATACATGGCTCCGTTGTATTGAACAAGCAGGAGGGCTTGGCTGGAGTGCGCATGTTGGTGCCATTTACTATCGAGATTCTGTTAATATGGTAACAAAAACAAGCTGGAGTGATGCAATAGAACAACAAGAGACAATAAAAAAAATTTTGCCTAAATATTCTGGGAAATTAGCTACCTTACTAAAAAAATATTCTAATCGTAGAGTTTTAAGTGCTTGGAGGTTAAATTTTAACACTTCCAATAAGAAAAATTTCAGGTTATATAATAATTTGTATATATGGGTTGATTTAAAATTAAGTATGATTTATGTTCCGTTATCAATCCTTCCTCCTTTCTGCTATTCCTTTCTAAAGAAATTATTTCAAATGGTTTCTTTTGATTGTCACAAAAGGCTGTTAAAATAAATTGGTAATGAAAGGGATGACCAGAAATATAACAATAAATAGCAACTTGGTTAGTCTGTTTTACTTTGCTATTTTTGCAAATGCTATTTTAGGAAAAATTCGGGTTCTCGAGGTAATACTTCCTATCTTAATTTTGCCAATTCTTATAAAAATTATAAGAGATAAAGGTGTAATTAAAATTTTTTCTGAATTTAATACTCCATTAATTCTAAGTTTAATAATACTTATTATAGGGACCTTTTCTGCTTTCATTTTTATTCACGGTTTTTCTTTATATCCTATAAAAGCGCTTTTGCGATATATGTCATATTTTTTTGTGGGATTTATTGTTATGAATTTGAATGTTGAGTTAAAAATGATTCTTAAATTAGTTAGCATTATTATTTTTTTATCCCTGATTTATGTTTTAATTCAGTATTTTGCATTAAATGATTATAGACCTAGAGCATTTTTTATTCATTCTAATCATTTGGCCTACTTTTTAACCTTCTCTAGTATTGGATTATTATATAATAAGAACTTGTTTAAGTATAAAAGAAGAATTTACCTAATAGTTTTTTTTGCTTTTGTATCGATTGCTTTATCAAAAAGTTTAGGAGGATCTATTTCATTTTTATTATTTATCTATTATTATCTTTTTTTTAATCTGAAAGGGAAGATTTTTAAAATTGTTGGCGTTTTGGCTGTTTTTGTTATTTTATTTCTGAATCGTGGATATTTAGAGACTAGAATTTCTTCAATACTAACAATAGATTCGGATTTTATTCTGCAAAAGATATCTAGTGGGAATGCCGGTGGCTCAAATTCTTTGGTTTGGAGGATTGTTACATGGAGTAATATAATAAACGAAACCAAAAAAAATGACAATGTTGTTTTTGGTAATGGTCTTGAATCCACTTCCCTTATTTCTCCATATATTTTGGATAATTTACATCATGACCCACACAACTCTTATGTTCGGATATTCGCTGAAACTGGATTGGTTGGCCTGTTTTTATACCTTTTGACTTTGTTTTGGTTATTTAAGAAATTAAATAAAATAAAAAAAATAAATGATTTATCCTCAGAAGATTTAATGTCGATTAAAGGCGCAATTGTACTTTTTTTTATTTTCCTATTAGCCCAATTATCCGGAAATATTATTGTAAACCCTGTGCATATGTGGTTTATAATTTCATATTTTACAATCATTATAAAAAAACATCGAGTAACTATTTAATTATGGAAGGGAAGAAAATTGCCATTATCACTCCAATGAAGGATGAAATTACAAATTTGCCAAAATTAATCGATTCAATTAACAGCCAAGAAATAAAGATATTTTTATGGGTTATAATTGACGATAAAAGTTCGGATGGCAGTAATGAGTATTTGTTAAGAAATCGTGATAAAATCAAAAATGTAGAACACTTTCACCTTGTGCGTAGTGAGCACTTAGATGATGCATACAACCTTGGGAAAAAGTATGCCGCTGTTGTTAGTTATGGCTTTAAAGAACTAGAAAGAATAATAGACGAAATTAATGAAGAACCAGATTATATTGGAATATTAGATGCCGATTGTTTTTTAGATAAAAAGTATTATTCCAACTTACTTAAGAAATTTAAAACTTTCCCAAAATTAGGTATCGCCAGTGGAAAACTTTTTTATTTTGAAAATGGGGATAAGATTTTTCATAGATATCCAGATAGATGGGCAATTGGAGGAGTTCGGTTGTGGAGAACAGAATGCTACAAAGAATCAGGGTATATTACTGGTTATTCTGCAGATGCTTTATCAACAGCAAAAGCTCGTATGAGGGGATGGCAAGTACAATCATTTGAAGATTCTTTAGTAAAATCGCGTCCGGTTGGGAAAAATGTTAATTCTGAGTATTATGGAAAGTCAGCATATTATCGATACATCCCATTCTATTTTGTGCTCTTTAGAGTGTTTTTTTATACCCTTATTAATAAGAGAAAGCAAGTTGAAGGATATTTGAATGGATATTTGAATGCAAAGAAAGAGAAAATGACGCGTCTTTCAGACCCAGAATTGAAAAGATATTTTAAGACAATCTTATATAGGACTATTTCTGAAAACATGGTCGTTATTCGGAATAAATTTTTACTGAAACTAAAAAACTCTTGAATGTTATCTATGTTTGTAAAAAAACTGTTTACTCCTAAAAATTTATTTCCATATCAATGAGTAATAGGAAAAGAAAAGTCCTTTTTGTTTCCTCAGCAGGGGGGCACTTGGAACAATTGCTTCAATTTGAACCGTTGTTTTCAAAATATGAATATTTGATTGCAACTGAGAAAGTTGCATATAACCTGGATTTAAAAGAAAAATTTAATGTCGCTTTTCTAAAAAAGAGAGAAGGTGGAAGAGGAATTAGATTTTGGTTGGATTTTTTTCGAAACTCAATTGAAGCATTCTTTTTAATTATGAAATTTCGACCTGATATAGTTATATCAACAGGAAGTTATATAGCGATTCCCTTTTTCTTTTTTGGTAAGATATTTCAAGCGAGAACTATTTTTTTATTGAGTTATGCAAGAGTAAAAAGTCATGCAAAGTCTGCTGATATTGCCTATTTCTTTTCTGATGTTTTTATTGTTCAATGGGACTCAGCAAAAGATTTATATAAAAAAGCAATATATTTGGGAGGAGGAATTTACTAATGATATTAGTTGTATTAGGTACCGAGAAATATAGTTTTATTAGACCTTTGCAACAAATAGAAGAATTGGCAAAGGAAGGAGTGTTTGGTAATGAGGAAATTATTGTACAGTCTGGATTTACCGAGTTTAATAGTCAATATATGCAATTATATCCATTTCTGTCAAAAGCAGAACTTCAGGAGTTATATAAAAAGGCCAATTATATTATTTCTCATTCAGGGACAGGATCGGTTTTAATGGGTTGTAAATTGAATAAAAAAATAATTGTGATTCCTAGGTTGAAGAAATATAGAGAACATATTGATAACCATCAGCTTGAGTTGGTCGATGCTTTTGAAGAAAAAGGATATGTTTTAGCATGGAGAGATGGAATGTCTTTATTTAAGATTTTAGAATCGATTGAAGATTTTTCACCTCAAAAATTTATTTCAGGAAAAGAAAAATAATTGATTTTATTCAAGGTTACATTGAAGAAAAATAATTGTTTATAGCTTTTTTGCTTTACTCAAAAACCAGCCAGCTTAAAATTTGACAAATTATTGATTTTAAGCAGTTAAAAATCATTATGAAGAAATCAAGATTAACAGAAAATCAGATCGACAAGATCCTCACGGAGTAAGAAAGAGGCATAGATGCTCAGAGTTTGTGGCCTGAGCACGAAATAACTAAAGCAACGCTTTATAGTTGGTGCAATATGTATTCCGGCATAACTTGTAATGATCCTGAGATTGGTGTTGATTGGCAAATACCGGACAGCGAAGTGTTATTGTCCATAAAGTATAAAGCCTTAAAACTTTTTAAACAAACTGAGATACCATTTAGGTGGAAGATTATAGATGAAAAAACATCATTTTCCCAATTACAACACCCTCACCTACAATAGCCCCCTTCCCATTCAACGTTGGGCACATAACAAACGTTTTGAAGAGGCAATAAAAATGTTGGATGTAAAATCTGGTGACAGGGTTTTGGATTATGGCTGTGGTGACGGTCGTTTATTAGAGTTGATTAATGAAAAATACAGGGATGTTACTCTTACAGGTTATGAACCGGTTCCCGAAATGGCCGCACAAGCCTTACAGAGAGTAAACAGTTCAATTCATATTGTCAGTAATCCTGCTTCTTTAAAAGGAAGGTTTAATAAAATTGCATGTCTGGAAACCTGCGAGCATCTGCCAGAAGCAGAGCTTCAGGAGTTATTTTCAACCATAAAGCAAAAAGCTACACAAAGCGCAACAATTGTTTTTAGTGTGCCGGTGGAGACAGGATTGCCTGGTGGTATAAAGAATGTATACAGAAAGCTGAGAGGCCACAAAAAAGACAAAATGAGTTGGATGGATGTTTTAAAAACAATATTTGGAGTTAAATTAGATCGTTCGTCTCACGAAATTGCAGTGGGTTTGGATTATTATTATTCTCATGTAGGATTTAATCATCGTCTTTTTGAGCAAGTTTTAAAATCACATTTTCAAATTATTAAAGTTGTATTTTCCCCGTTTAATTTTTTAAAGAGTTTAATGGGGAATACAGTGTTTTTTGTATGTAAATTGAAATAATGACCTTCTACACCCTCCTTCACCTCCACAAGCGCATCAAAAGCCGGAAGCTGAAACTTCTGGGACTTTTGGTTGCATCGAATCTGGGGTGGCGTCATTTGTCGGTTCGTATTGATCCGTCGTTAAGTTGCAATCTGGCGTGCCGCATGTGTAATTTTAGTTCGGCGGAGTATAGAAAGAAAAACAGGGGAGCGTTTAATGCAGAAGAATTCCAGGATATAGCCCGGGTATTGTTTCCCCGGGCTTTTCAGTTAGTAGTGGGTTGTGCTGCCGAGCCGACAACCCATCCGGGATATCAGGAATTGTTCCGCCTGGCCCGAAAACATAAAGTGCCCGATGTAAGCATGGTAACCAACGGGCAACTTTTAACACGGGAAGATATAGACCTGATGGTCAGGTACGGTGTAAATGAAATCATCCTGTCGTGCCATGGCGTGAAGAAGGCCACTTATGAAAAATTCATGACCGGCGCGAGTTATGAAAAGTTTCATGAAGTACTTGCCTGGATAAAAGAAGTCAGGGATGCCGGAAATAAACACCCCGGGCTGCGTATTAATTACACCGCCAACCGTGACAATCTGGATGAACTGAAAGCATTTTTTGAGGTGTTTGGCCGTTACCCGGTCGATGTATTACAAGTGCGACCAGTGATGGATTTGGGGGGCAGATACCGTCAACAATTCACCGGAGATGACTTGCCAAAGTACAACGAAATCCTGTCACACCTTGAAGAAGCATGTCGCCGGCATAATGTCGCTTTTCTGGCCAACCGCGATGATGCCGCTTACCGTGAAGAAACCAGGGACGCCGACCTGGCAGAACTGGTCTATACTTATATCTCACCCAAAACCGCCGGTCAGTTAGGCATAACCTGGAGCAGCAGTCATTTTCGGCAATTCCGGCGGGCCGACAGGTGGCATTCACGCCTGATGAAAGCATTTTTCAGGAGAAGCAGTGGTGAAGGATGGATGACGAGATCGCTAAAATATTGAATGATCAATAGAGGCTGAGGCTGAGGCTAAGGTTGAGGTTAAGGTAAAGGTTAAGGCAAAGGTTGAGGTTAAGGTAAAGGTTAAGGTTAAGGATTACTCATAACTTGAGTCAATCAAATACGAAAAAAACAACTTATCCGAAACCATGCGGCGGGGTACCTCCTTTCAGGGGGTCAGT
>NZ_AHZV01000339.1 GCF_000250735.1 Anaerophaga thermohalophila str. Valhall | reverse complement strand
GAAAACTTATGAATAAAGCAGGTTAAAAATTAAACCGCCGGATCAATGGTTTTTGTTAAAAGCTAACGGATTATTGAGTATGATACTCAGTTGAATTTTGTAATAAACTGCAAATCAATTGATTCATATCAATAATTTCACCTGTTAAAATACAGTTTCCGAAAGTTATTCGATTCATCTTGCATCTAATATCTAATGATCTTTCGATCTGACAATAAATGTCTGATTAAAAACCGCGTACGACATGGAACAAACAATGAGTGAAACACTTCTGGAATCGTTGATGAAGCTTTTTGCCTTGCTCACCGACCTGAAAAAGGAGAGTAAAACGGGACGAGCGCGGTTTTTGGTGGAAGATTTCCTGGCACGCCACTTCAATACCGAGTATGTTCAGCAATACCTGGCCAAATTTGATGAGTTTCTGAATCGGTATCATTCACACATCTATAGCAACAACCAGGAACTGATAGAAAAGCAGACATCAGACAACAGGAGCCGCATTCTGAATATTTGTAACCAGATTAATCAGGAGCTTGAGCAGGAGCCTAAGATCATTCTGTTTGTCCAGTTACTTGATTTCCTGAAGAAGGAAGATTCCATCAGCGATGAAGAACATTATTTTGTCGATCTTCTTGCTGAAAACCTGAAAATTGACCCACAGGATTATGACAATCTTAAGACCTTTATACTTGAGTCCCCAGATAAGGTCACCGATAAAAACTCATTATTATACATAAGCGGCGATAAGGAACCACCCGATATCAGGATAAAGCATATTTACAATCCGAAACAGCAGGTGGTGGTTTGGGTATTGCGGGTGCGTAGTACCAAAACTTTTATTTTCCGGTATTCCGGGCCGCGCAACCTTTACTTAAACGGACATAAAGTTGAGCAGGACAGACCCTACGCACTTGCAGTGGGTGCCGTTATCAAAACATCCCGGATGTCTCCTGTTTATTACGGGCGTGTTGCAGAAAAGTTCATCCATCGCATCGACAAATCCAGGATCATCTACAGGGCAGTGGATGTTTCTTATAAGTTCAATAACAATCAGATTGGCATACACCGGTTCAGCTTTACCGGTCGTTCCGGCCAACTGGTGGGTATTCTTGGAGGTAGCGGAACCGGAAAATCTACCCTGTTGAATGTGATGAATGGGAATTACCGGTTGAGTAGTGGAAAAATAACCATCAACGGGTATGACCTGAATAACGATAAAGAAAATCTGGAAGGTGTTATCGGTTACGTTCCCCAGGATGATCTTCTGAAAGAGGAACTTACTGTTTTTGAGAATCTTTATTTCAACGCTCGTCTTTGTTTCAGCGATCAGAGTCACGATGAAATTGTGCGCAGAGTGGATAACGCGCTTCAGGATTTTGATCTGGTTGAAGCCCGTGATCTTGTTGTAGGCAATCCTTTGAATAAAATACTGAGTGGCGGTCAACGGAAACGGCTCAATATCGCGCTTGAACTGATACGTGAGCCTTCTGTACTCTTCGTGGATGAGCCTACTTCAGGTCTTTCATCCATGGATTCTGAAAAAGTGATGTCCTTGCTGAAAAGGCAGGTTCTGAAAGGGAAACTGGTTATCATTAACATTCATCAGCCCTCTTCCGATCTCTATAAAATGCTCGACAAACTTCTGATTATCGATAAAGGAGGTTACATTATTTTTAACGGGAATCCCATGGATGCCATCGTCTATTTTAAAAAGATGGCCAATTACGTAAATCCCGAAGAGCGCGAGTGTTATGTTTGCGGTAACGTTAAAACAGAGCAAATATTGCGGATTATTGAGGCGCGCATGGTAAATCCCTACGGGAAACTTATCAGAGAACGAAAAGTCAAACCCGAAGAGTGGTACCGCTATTATCTTGAGAATTTTGAAAGTAAATTTCAGTGGAAAGTAAAGCGCAAAATTGACCGGAAAGAACCGCTTCCAGACAACCTGTACAATATTCCAAACCGTAGGAAACAGTTCTGGATTTATACCCTGCGCGATGGACTTTCAAAGCTCAAGGACAAGCAGTACATGCTCATAAATATTCTGGAAGCACCGGCATTGGCCTTTATACTCGGGTTTTTCACCAAGTTTCTTGCCGGCACTCCCGACAATCCCACAGCTTATGTCTTTTCCGAGAATGTAAACATCCCTGGTTATCTTTTCATGTGTGTGGTGGTAGCGCTTTTTATAGGATTGAACGTGAGCGCCGAGGAGATCATTAAAGACAGGAAACTGCTGCAACGCGAATCGTTTCTTAATTTAAGCCGCTTTAGCTTCCTCAACAGTAAAGTATTGATCCTTTTTACCATTTCGGCCATTCAAACCATGATGTTTGTCCTGATAGGAAACGGTATTCTTGAAATAAAAGGGATGACCTGGAGCTACTGGATAATACTGTTTTCTACTGCCTGTTTTGCCAATATGCTGGGACTGAATATTAGTAGCGGGCTGAATTCGGTTGTGGCAATTTACGTGTTAATTCCGTTTATTCTTGTGCCACATCTGCTCTTTAGCGGAACTGTTGTAAGTTTTGACAAATTGCATAAATCTATTGCTTCCGAAGAATATGTACCCCGCATCGGGGATGCTATGGTTTCCCGCTGGTCGTATGAAGCATTGGCAATCAATCAGTTTAAAGACAATAAGTTCGATGCCATTTTCTTTGACGAGGAGCAGTCCATGAGTAATGCCTCTTATTACGGAACTATCTTCATTCCGGAATTGCTGAATCATGTTGAGGCGGCCCGATGGTCATTGAGTCATGGAGATACAACCAGGCAACGATATTTTCAGGAGCGGCTTGGTAGTGCACTCTCTCAATTGAGAATTGAGTTTCCGCAGCTTTTCCCGGCAGATTTAGCTGACCTTTCCAGGGAAGAAATATGGAACGCAACAGATTTTCAATTGATCGATAGTACTCTTGTTGAAGCCCGAGATTATTTCAACAGTCAGTACCAGTTTTGGAAACAGAAAAGAGACCGGAAAATGGAAACGCTCATTGACGAACTTGGCGGTTCCGGTTCAGTCGCTGCCTTAAAGAAAGATTATCACAATGAAGCTCTTTTTGATATTGTTCTTAACAGAAACAGTATCGAGCAGTTTGTATATACCGGAGAAAAATACATCAGAAAGAAAGACCCGGGATACAAAAAGCCTGCAGGGAAATGGGGAAGAGCTCATTTTTACGCGCCGGAGAAAAATTTTGGTCCGTTCACTGTTTCTACACCCCTTTTCAATGTAATGGTTATGTGGCTTGGAGCTGCCCTTCTGTATGTGACCTTGTACTTTGATCTTTTGCGGAAACTCATCCGGTACTTTGAGACGTTCCGTTTGCGCAGACTGCATCAACGGTTATTGAAGCTTGGCACGTGATATAGCCTGTTGAAACGAGCATGACAAAGATTGGCTTAATAGATTATCAGATTTTTAGATATAAGTAATTTAGTCAGTAGTTTTTAGTCAGTAGCCAGTAGTGTGAATTATAAACACAACATACGTCTTTGCGTTTTAGCTTTTTTACCAACCCTTGCAAAACAACAGTTTGCCCGTATAAAGATAGTGATGAAACGAGCATGACAAGGTTTGTCACAAAAGAACATGTATAAATGCTTGCATGCGAGTTCCATCCGATCTTAATAATTAAATTTTATGCGGATGAACAGTTTACTATGTTGCGTAATATGGCACAAAAAAAAGGAGCTGCCTTCCCGGTCAGCTCCTTTATGACTTTACGCTAAATGTAATCTGGTATTGAAATATATATTCTAAACCAACTTAACATCTACAGCATTGAGGCCTTTTCTGCCTTCTACGAGTTCGAAAGTCACTTCGTCGTCCTCTTTAACCTTGTCGATGAGGCCGGTGGCGTGAACAAAAAATTCTTTTTCCGACTCGTCTTCCTTAATGAATCCGAATCCTTTTGATTCATTAAAGAACTTAACTTTACCTGTTTTCATTTTAACTTAAATTTGTTTGTTAATCTTTCCATGCATCAATCATGACGGGCCGTATGCTTTTATCCGGCTGATGGCCATTAATCTCTGCATGATTAAATATTCACAATACAAATAAAACAACATTATTTGGATTTTGCATTATAAAAAGCAATAAAATATTGGATTTTTTACAAAATCCTTTGATTTTCAGGTTTTGGATGTAAATCGTTTTGAGGGCGCAGAGGGGAAAGCGTGGAATTGTGAATGCTTAAATCTGTCATAACTTTTAATTAACGGACTATTGCTTTACTATGTTTGGTAAAAAATAATCCTGCATGCGATGTTTTTACCGATGCTTTTGTTATTTTTAACAAACTTTTGATCAAACACACACACTAAAAACCTTTTAAAAACTTTAGAAAGATGAAAAGAGCAATGTTTCCGATGGTGTTGTTATTTTTGACAACAACATTAACCATGTGTACAACGAAAGAAAAAAAAGAAATCGGACTTCAACTGTATTCCGTTCGGGATGCCATGAAAGAGGCACCGGTTGAAACCGTTAAAAAAGTCGGTGAAATGGGCTATACGTTTGTAGAGGCTGCCGGTTATGCCGACGGTAAATTCTATGGGATGGACCCTGAAGCATTTAAAAGTCTGACAGAAGAAAGCGGAATGAAGTTTATCAGCTCCCATACCGGACAGGCTCTTCCTGATTCTGCCTCTTGGGACGAAACCATGCAATGGTGGGACCGGTGTATTGATGCACATAAGAGGGCAGGTGTGAAATACATTGTTCAACCATCGATGGATGAAGTGGGATACAATTCATTGGACGGGTTGAAACGTTATTGTGAGTATTTTAATGCCGTAGGAGAGAAATGTCGTGAAAACGGGATATTATTTGGCTATCATAATCACTCTGGTGAATTTGCAGAACTCGAAGGCCAAGTGATTTACGACTTTATGCTGCAAAATACCGATCCCGATAAAGTTTTCTTTCAGATTGATTTGTATTGGATAAAGGAAGGTGGAAAGAATCCGGTCGATTATTTCAATAACTACCCTGGCAGGTTCCTTCTCTGGCATGTTAAAGATGAGAAAGAACTGGGCGCAAGCGGTGAAATGGATTTTGAATCCTCGTTCGCTCTTGCCGACAAAGCTGGTGTTGATTACATTATTGTAGAAGTTGAAAAGTACAATTTTGATCCGCTCGAAAGTGTTAAGAAAAGTCTTGAGTTCCTCCAAAATGCCGATTTTGTAAGAAACTCCTACACAGAGTAATCGCATATTGCTGAATCAAATTTAACCGCGGCAGGATTCTGCTGCGGTTTTTTTCGGACTTAAGAAAACAATAGTCAGTTAAAAAAAGCCTAAACACAGAGACGCAATGACGCAAAGGAAGAGACGCCCAAATTGAGCGTTTGGCTTTCGCGGGAAGCCAGGTTTAAGCGGACCAGACTTTTTTGGTTCCGTTTTTGGGGCAATGCCAAAAAGAACAATGGAAAATAAATTTGAAACAGGTTGCTGACTTTTTCAGCAGCCTCTAAATATTTCAAACATGCAGAACAACAAACTGGGTACATTTGGTGGTGTATTTACCCCCTCGATATTAACCATTCTTGGGGTTATTATGTATCTGCGCTTTGGTTGGGTAGTAGGGAATGTAGGGCTGATTGGAACTTTGATTATTGTGACTTTATCAACATCCATAACTTTTCTCACTTCTTTATCGATTGCATCAATATCAACCAATACAAAGGTAAAAACCGGCGGAGCCTATTACATGATTAGCAGGTCGTTAGGCGTAGAGATTGGTGGTGCCCTGGGGATACCGCTTTATCTGGCACAGACTTTTTCAGTAGCTCTTTATGTGATGGGTTTCTCGGAAAGTGTTGTTGCGATATTTCCCTTCCTGAATATTAAAGTTGTCGGTATTGTTACAACTTTGGTTCTGGGCGGATTGGCTTTGTTTTCCACAAGGGCCACCATTCGTATTCAGTATTTTATTTTGGGGGTTATCGGTCTTTCACTGCTTTCGTTATTATTAGGTAAGCCTTTAGAAAATTCGAGTATCGAGATGTGGGGGGTTCCGGCGTCAAAATCTGTCGGGTTTTGGCAGGTATTTGCCGTCTTTTTCCCGGCGGTTACAGGCATAATGGCCGGGGTAAATATGTCGGGCGATTTGAAAAACCCTTCCAGGTCGATTCCCAGAGGTACGTTTCTGGCTGTTGGAACCGGGTATTTAATTTATATGATGCTACCTGTTATTCTTGCTGCAAGGGCTGATGCATCAACTCTGGTTGCCGATCCGTTAATAATGAGGAAGATAGCAATCTGGGGCGGAGCCATCATGTTGGGGGTATGGGGAGCATCTCTTTCCAGTGCTGTAGGGAGTTTGCTAGGCGCTCCTCGCGTTTTGCAGGCACTTGCGAAAGATAATGTTGTGCCGAGTAAGTTTTCTTCACTCGCAAAGGGGTACGGCACCGAAGGCATTCCGAGAGTGGGGACGGTTTTAACTGTGATTATTACAATTATTTGCGTAATACTTGGTGATTTAAATGCTATTGCACCTGTCCTCACAATGTTCTTTCTGGCCACCTACGGTATCTTGAATATTACTGCCGGAATTGAAAGATTTCTGAAAAGCCCCTCATTCCGTCCCAGGTTTAAAGTCCATTGGGGATTTTCTCTTATTGGTGCCTTCGGATGTATTGCTGTAATGTTTTTGATTCATGCCCTTGCTACAGTTTTAGCGACAATATTTATCCTGACCGTGTTGGTCTGGTTACGTCGCCGCCGGCTTAAAACCACGTGGGGAGATGTGCGTAATGGCATGATGCTTCAAATCGTCCGTTTTGTGATGTTGCAGCTAAAGCCTATTGATGATGCCAAAAGTTGGCGTCCCAATATTCTTGTTTTTTCCGGAGCTCCCATGAAGCGTTGGCATCTGATTGATTTTGCCAACGGACTGGCTCAGGAAAAGGGTTTGTTCACGGTAGCGACTATTCTTCCTGAGAAAAAAGTCTCGCAGGATAAGATATACCAATATGAAAAGCAGATACGTGATTATCTTGCAGAGAAAAATATCCGGTCGCTGGTTCGTGTCATCAGGGCCGAAAACCCGTTTGTCGGGGCTCAACAACTGAGCAATGCATACGGTTTGGGGCCTCTTGTTCCCAATACCATACTTTTGGGAGACACAACCGATGTCTCGCATCACCTGCCTTATGCCGACATGGTTGCTCATTTTTACGAATCACGGAAAAATGTAATTATTCTTCGTGATGAAAAAACAATGACCGACCGTTTATTACTGAACGTTGACCTGTGGTGGGGGGGATTGCAGGGAAACGGCGGACTTATGATGGTACTGGCCTATATGATGCAGAACAGTCCCCACTGGCAACAGGTATCGGTTACTATAAAAATGGTAGTTACCTCCGATAAAGCAGCCAGAGAAGCCGAAAAAAACCTCGACAACCTTTTGTCCTCTATCCGGGTGGCATTCAAGCGAAAAATTTTAGTCGGAACAAAAAATGAATTTTTCAATCTGCTTACCGCTGATTCAGCCAACGCCGATTTGGTGATGTTGGGTTTGAGAAAACCGGATGCCGGATTTTCTGAATATTTTAATGACTTAAAATCGAAAACTGCCTCCATCCCCAGAAGATTGTTTGTTGTTGCTTCGCATGATATTGCTTTTAAAGAAATCCTGAGTTGACTCACCACCATTATCGGGGAGTAATCGGGACTCGTTTCATCACGATAATTTATGAATAAACCAGGCTAAGTTCTTGCTTACAAGAATTTGGGTTTTAATTCAAAACACATGTAAAATTCTGATATACAGATTGTAATCCAGTCCGGGTTTGCCGGTTTCTCAAAATCTTTGTATATTTGTAACAGATTAAGGATCATGCCCACCCCTGAAAACTGATTCCTCCTGGCAATTGTTTTGCCTCTTTTATTTTGCTTAGATATGGCACCCGAAGCATGTCTTGATGTATAAAAACAGATGTGTTGGTGTATCGAAAGAGAATTATATAATAAACAAATAATAAACTTTGGATGCCTATGAAATATCAGATCTATTCATTGCACAATTATCGAAAAATTCCTCAGATCGATAAGTTAAACAAGCAGGATCTAAGAAATATTGATGTAGTTGGTCATGTTCTTCCGTTTAAGACCAATAATTATGTTGTAAACGAACTTATTGACTGGGATAATTTTCATGAAGATCCCATTTTTATCCTAAACTTTCCTCAAAAAGATATGCTTAAGCCTGAAGATTTTCAGAGTATGTCTTCAGTGCTCGAAAAAGAGAACGATAAGGTTGCCATAAAAAAGGCAGCCAACGCGATTCGTCACAAACTGAATCCCCATCCTGCCGGGCAGGCACATAATGTACCTGAACTTAACGGACAAAAGCTTCAGGGTGTTCAGCACAAGTATGATGAAACCATGTTATTTTTCCCTACCCAGGGGCAAACTTGTCATGCTTATTGTACTTTTTGTTTTCGCTGGCCACAGTTTACCGGCATGGACGATCTGAAATTTGCCATGAAACAGATCGACTATGTAATTGAATATCTGAAACAACATACCGAGATCAGCGATATTTTATTTACCGGGGGTGACCCAATGGTGATGAAAGCCTCAATTCTCGACCACTATATTACCAGTCTTTTGGAAGCCGATATTCCGCATCTTCAGAATATCCGTATTGGTAGCAAGTCGCTCAGTTTCTGGCCCTACCGTTATCTGACGGATGATGACGCCGACGATGTATTACGCATTTTTGAAAAAGTTACCAGGGCCGGAAAATCACTGGCATTTATGGCTCATTTCAATCATTACCGGGAGCTTGAAACAGAGGCCGTAGCCAAAGCTGTTGTCAGAATACGGGAAACAGGTGCCCAGATAAGAACACAATCTCCATTACTGAATCATATTAATGCCGACGGTGATGTCTGGAGTACAATGTGGAAAAAACAGGTCAGTATGGGAATGATCCCATATTACATGTTTGTTGCCCGTGATACCGGTGCTCAGGAGTATTTCGGGGTATCTCTGGCGCGCGCCTGGGAGATTTTCCGTAAAGCGTATACCCAGGTAAGCGGCATTTCCCGGACTGTCAGGGGGCCAAGTATGTCATGTACCCCTGGTAAAGTACGTATTATTGGTGTGAGCGAAGTAAGGGGCGAAAAAGTGTTTGTTTGTGAATTTATCCAGGGGCGTAACAGCGAATGGGTAGGTCGTCCTTTCTTTGCAAAGTATGATCCCCGCGCTTTGTGGATGGATGATTTAAAACCTGCTTTTGGTCAGGAAGAATTTTTCTTTGAGGAAGACCTGGCAAGAATGCTTTTGTAATTTTTGTCTGTTAAATCTAATATCTAACGGTCTGGTAAATAACCGCCCTGGACAATCCGGGGCGGTTGTTTTATTTTTATGGATTTATTGTATTTTTGAACCACAAATTTTGTGAATCGCTTCCTGAAATCAGACCAATAACTTAGACTAGTGCGTGTCTATAAACACGCAAGATTTTTCACAATATGTGTGTCTGTTCAGAAAGTGCCAGTTGCAAGGCTTGCGAAGCCGCCAAAACCGGAGTTTAC
>NZ_AHZV01000340.1 GCF_000250735.1 Anaerophaga thermohalophila str. Valhall | reverse complement strand
ATCTGCGGTTGCTTGCGTTTTTTGATATTCGAACATCTCATGACGAAAACTTATGAATAAAGCAGGTTAAATGACTTGAAATCATTTTTTTGTATTAAAACGCCGGTTTCCAGCATTGTAAATTTTATCCGACTTTCAATATCTAACATCTAAATATCTAACATCTAAATCTCTCCCTTCTGCCTTCTGCCTGATTTACTAATATCTACCATTCATTGTTTAAAAGAATAACAAAAGGAGCATTCCTTCTTAAACGGATGTCTATCTTTTGACTCTTGCATTACCACTCCATAGACTCCAGACCATTTCTTCGTCGGCCGGCTGTGCATAATCGGTCAGAAACGTTGTGGCCAATGCACCGGTTGCCCATCCAAATTGTATCCATTTTTCGGGTTCCCAACCTCTGAGTATGCCGTAAAGAAGGCCACCAACAAAGCCGTCGCCTCCGCCAATACGGTCAAGGACACGAATGGGACGCGGTTCTATAACTTCCCAATTGTCACCCTGCAACATTATTGCTCCCCACAGGTGCTCATTAGCGCTGATAACCTGACGCAATGTTGTTGCAAAAACCGAAGCATTAGGAAATGTTTGCTTCACCCTCTTAATCATTTCTTTGAAGCTGTCTATCTTATCGGCAATCTCCTTCCCGCCCGCTTCAGGGCCTTCAATTCCCAGACATAGCTGGAAATCTTCTTCATTGCCAATCAAAACATCTGATACAGATGCAATCTCTGAAAAGATATCACGTAATTCTTTTTCTCTTCCTTCCCAGAAGGATGCCCGGTAGTTTAAATCGAAAGATATGACTGTTCCATGTTTTTTTGCAGCTCTTGCCACTTCGAGGCAGAAATTGCCGGTGTCGGGTGATAATGCGGCTATCAAACCCGATAGATGTACTATCTGAACACCTTCTTTTCCGAAAATACGTTCCAGATCGAAATCTTTAGCGTTAAGCGTTCGTCCAACTTCGCCGGCCCTGTCGTTGTGCACGCGGGGGCCACGTCCGCCATAACCACTGTCAGCAATGTTGAACTGATGGCGGTAACCCCATGGGCCTCCCTGTTCTACTTCCACACCTTCGTAGTCCATGTGCCGGCTTCGAAGATTGCTTTTAATGAATGCGGCAACGGGACTTCCTTTTACGAAAGTGGTCAGTACTTTTACAGGAAATCCCAGATAGGATGAGATACTGGCTACATTAGTCTCGGCGCTGGTAGCCTGCATTTTGTAAATGTCACTGCTGTGAACCGGTTGTCCGTTTTCGGGAGTGATTCTTACACCCATACTGGTCGGTACCACCATTGCATATTTGCAGTCTTTTCTGAGTTGTATTATATTCATAATATGTTGATTTTTTATTCAGTAGTTCGATGAATTTTTAACCTGCATTATTCATAAATTATCTATTACGATGCTCAACTATCGGCAAAACACAAGC
>NZ_AHZV01000341.1 GCF_000250735.1 Anaerophaga thermohalophila str. Valhall | reverse complement strand
GATAGTTGAGCATCGTAATAGATAATTTATGAATAATGCAGGTAAAAACCTATTTTAGTACGAATGAAAGAAAAAAGCCCCGATAAAGAATTGCAGCAAGCCAAACTCGATCGTTTTTGCATCGACCATGCAGGGGTGGGGATTTACCAAATTTCGGAAGAGAGTGGAAAAATCCTGAGTGTGAACCGCCAGGCATGTATCGATCTGGGTTACTCCAGGGAAGAGCTCCTCAGCATGACAGTTTTTGACCTGGACCCCAATTTTTTAAATGCGGGCGACAAAAAATGGCACCAACACCGGCAAAAAATCAGGAAAAAAGGAACCGGAACGATCGAAACATTCCATAAAAGAAAAGACGGCAGCCTGATGCCTGTCGAGGTTACAATCACTTACCTCGATTTTGACGGAATGCCATTGTCTTTTTCTTTTGCACGTGACATAACCAGGCGAAAGACCACAGAAAAGGCTTTAAAGGAAAGCGAAGAACTCTTCAGAACAACTCTTTATAGCATCGGAGATGGTGTAATCACCTGCGATACAGAGGGCAAAGTCAGGAATATCAACAAAGTAGCGGAAGAACTTACCGGATGGCAGGAAGAGGAGGCAAAAGGACAACCCATGGATAAGGTTTTCCGAATCATTAATGAATACTCCCGCAAACCCGTAATTAGTCCGGTCAATAAAGTTTTTGCCGAGGGAAAAATTGTCGGACTGGCCAATCATACATTATTGCTGTCACGAGACGGCCGGGAAATTCCCATTGCCGATAGCGGTGCGCCCATATTTTCTGAAGAGGGAAAAATTACCGGCGTAGTACTTGTCTTCCGGGATCAAACCGAGGAGCGCAGGTACCAGATGGAACTGGAGAAAAGCAGAAACTACCTTTCCACTTTGATGAACAACCTGCCCGGAATGGCATTTCGCTGCAAAAATACTCCTACATGGGATATGGAGTTTGTGAGTAGCGGAAGCGAAGAACTCACCGGCTACAAACCCGGTGAGATTATTAACAATCAACATATTGCCTACGGAAATCTGATTCATCCGGAGGACCAGGAAAGAGTCTGGCGAAACGTACAAAAGGCCATCAATAAAAGAAGCAGTTACCAGGTGGAATATCGCATCTTTACCAAATACGGAACGGGAAAATGGGTGTGGGAGCAGGGAGAGGCCGTACGCTCGGATAACGGAGAAGTCGATGTTATTGAAGGCTTCATTACAGACATATCGGAAAGGAAAAAATTTGAAGAAAAACTGGAAGAAAACGACCGGTTAAAAACAGCATTCCTCCAAAATGTATCACACGAAATCCGAACGCCTCTTAATGCCATATTGGGATTTACCGAACTTATCAGACAGAGAGACATAACTGAAGCAGAAAGAAACGACTATATCGAAATTGTTCAGACAGGAGGTCAGAAATTATTAAATATTCTCAACAACGTGCTGGAATTATCAAGAATAGAAACCGGCGACCTTAAAATGACTCCTTCCATATTCCAGGTTAACAAGCTGTGCAATGAAATGCTTGCAATGTTTACTCCCCAGACTGAAAAAAAAGGACTCACACTTAAATTCATCTCCGATGAACCTCCTTCAACTACTATCTTCACCGATTATACAAAACTGGATCAGATTCTGACCAACCTCCTTAATAACGCAATAAAATACACCGAGAAAGGGAAAATTGAATTCGGTTACTCCCGACGCGAAAAGGACTTCCTGTTTTTCGTAAAAGATACCGGTATTGGCATCACAAAAGAACAGCAAGCAAAAGTTTTCGACCGCTTCTACCGCTCCGATGATCCTAAAGCAATAACTCACGACGGAGTTGGATTGGGCCTTTCCATCTGTCTTGGCCTTATCAATAAGCTCGGGGGCAAAATCTGGCTGGAATCGGAACCCGGGAAAGGCACAGATTTCTACTTTTCTCTTCCAATTCATTGAACCACTAAATCAATATATTATGTTCTCAAAAAACACCTATACCAATCGCCGTAACCAACTCAAAAAAATGGTAAAAACAGGAGTCGTCCTTATTCCCGGGAATGAGGATGCCCCAATGAATTACGCAGACAACACCTACCATTTCAGGCAAGACAGTACATTTCTCTATTTCTTTGGAATAGATTTACAGGGATTGGCCGGGATCATTGACATTGACAACGATCGTGAAGTCATCTTCGGAGACGATTACACACTGGATGACATTGTCTGGATGGGCCCACAGCCATCATTGAAGGATCAGGCTGCCCGGGTAGGAATTTCCGAAACAAAGCCGTATAGAGAATTAGCCAAAGAAATTGATGCAGCGATTAAACAGAGACGCAACATCCATTTCACGCCACCCTACCGGGGAGAAAATATCATGAAACTTGCCGATCTGCTTAACATACATCATCGTGAAGTAAAAAATCATGCTTCATTGGAACTTACGAAAGCATGCATAGAACTTCGAAGTATAAAGGAACCCTGCGAAATAGAAGAAATGGAACGCCACATGACGGTTGCCAGTAAAATGCACACCACCGCCATGAAAATGGCCCGCCCCGGTATCAGCGAACAGGAAATTACAGGGACGCTCGAAGGGATTTCCATGTCCGGCGGTGGAATAATAGCTTTCCCGGTCATTTGCTCGGTCCGGGGCGAAACGCTGCACAACCACTACCATGGGAATATTCTGAAAGAAGGAGACCTTCTTTTGGTTGATGCCGGCAGCGAATCGCCTTTGCATTATGCCACCGATCATACGCGTACAACACCTGTATCGGGGAAACTAAGTGACATTCAAAAGCAGATTTATCAAACAGTTTTGAGCGCCAATGATCAGGCACGTGAGGCGACAAAACCGGGCGTTTCTTACCGCGATGTTCATTTGTTGGCATGCAGGGTCATTGCTTCGGGGCTTAAAGATATGGGGCTGATGAAAGGCGATATTGATGAAGCCGTGGCCGCAGGGGCTCATGCCCTGTTCATGCCGCACGGACTGGGACACATGATCGGACTTGACGTACATGACATGGAAAACTATGACGACACACTGGTTGGCTATGATGAGGAAATAGAACGTTCGTCGCAGTTCGGCCTGGCAGCTTTGCGCCTGGGACGCCGGCTGAAGCCGGGATTTACCATCACCAACGAACCGGGGATATATTTTATTCCTGCACTGATTGACAACTGGAAAGCAGAGAAAAAATTCACTCAATTCATCAATTACCATAAAGTGGAATCAATGAAAGGGTTTGGTGGTATTCGCCTCGAGGATGACATACTGGTCACCGAAACAAGCGCACGTATTCTTGGTGAACGAATCCCTGTTACGGTGGAAGAGATAGAACAAATTGCCGGAAAAGGTGTTTAAAAGCTGAAACACATTCCTATGGCACAAAACAAAATTGCACTCAACAAAAACAAAAAGCGATTTGAGCTGAAGGTCGATGGCCATATAGCCACTCTTTACTATGAAGTATACGAACCATCGGTATGGTTGCTTACGCATACTTTAGTGCCCGATCCCCTAAAAGGGAAGGGCATTGGATCAAACCTTGTCAGCCAGGTTTTGAACTATTGTCAGGAGAAGCAAATTCGCATAATACCGGAATGCCCGTTCATTATCTCATTCATACAAAGGCATCCGGAGTGGAAACTGCTGCTGTTCGAACAGGAATGATGGTTCATTGCAACGGGAGCGGCGTATTCCGATCCATCAAATACCTTAGCGGTTTCCGATCCCTCGAACAGCCCAACAGCAGATGCTGAACAAGGCAATGCAGCAGTGCTGAGCACCGACCCGCCGGGTAAAAGAGAACACCGACTAAACAATTTGACTTTGTCCGTGTTTAATAGTTCCAATCATAAACATAAACAAAACAGATATGGAATTATTAAATAAATTACAGTGGCGTTATGCGACCAAACGTTTCGACAAAAACCGTAAACTTAATTCCGAACAGGTAAATAACCTCCTGCAGGCAGCCAACCTGGCTCCGTCTTCGTTTGGACTCCAACCATTCGCAATTGTAATGGTTGATGACGAAAAGATAAAAGAGAAGCTTAGCCCGGCAGGCTTTAATCAACCTCAAATAACAGAAGCATCACATTTGTTCATATTTGCCGTGCGAACCGACCTTTCCGACAAAGATGTGGACGAGTTTGTGGAACGCATTGTTAAAACACGTGATATTGTCAAAGAAGATATAGCGGACTACGAAAAAACGATGAAAAGCTCCATCAACAAACGCACTCCTGAGCAACGGTTCAACTGGGCAGCTCGTCAGGCATATATTTCTTTAGGGTTTTTGCTTTCGGCTGCTGCCATGCAGGACATTGATGCCTGTCCTATGGAAGGCTTCAGTAACGAACGGTTTGATGAAATACTGGGACTTAAAGAGAAAGGATTTTCATCTGTTGCAATGGCTGCGGCAGGCTATCGATCGCCTGATGACGCTTACCAGCAAAACAGGAAAGTGCGAAAATCATTGGATGAGTTTGTTATACAACCATAGTTAATCATTCATCATATCATCAAACCATCTTGCGAAACGATCAATAGTATGATAATGAATCACTTTCTCGCGGGCTTTTTCCCCTGTTTTTTCACGTAAATCGGGATTTATCAGGAGTTTAATAATATTATCTGCAACATCCATGGGTTCGGCATTGGTAAATAATCCTTCACTTTCAGTGACAAGCATACGTGTGTCGCCAACATCGGTTACCACAATTCCGTTTTCGCAGGCCATGGCTTCAATGAGCGACTGGCTTGGATAATTCTCATCGCGTTGCAGCGAAACAAATACCGACGATTCTCTCAAAATCTGCCATGGTTTGGAATGAAGACCGGTAAACCGGACATTCCTTAACTGGTTCCGTGAAACGAATCGTTGCATAGAATTGAGCATATTTCCTGTCCCCATTACAAAGTAAGTGATTTCAACAGCCGGCATTGTCTGCTGAATAATCCGAACGGCTTCCAGGAAAATCATCGGGTTCTTTATGGGCTCCAGCCGCCCCAGAAAAACCACCCATGGTTTTTTCGGAAATACCGCATAGTAGTGAGTATAGTCGATAAAACTATTCGGTGTAACCACACAATGTCCTCCTATTTTCCCACCCATCTCCCGAGTATAGTTTTCCTTTAATGAGGGCGACAGGAAATCTGCTACATCGGCATGCTGTAAAACCCAATACTGACTGTCAAAAAATTTTGTCACATTGGTTTCCATATTCAGCATCCCGCTGCTGTTTACACTAAAGATGAGTTTCACCTTAAGCAACCTGCACCACATCCATGTCCAGATTCCGCCTTGCCAGACGCCATAAATAGTTTTAATTTGCTTTTTTTGAATCTGCCGGATAAAAAAGAGCGAAAACCTTAACCAGAGCAGCATAGTTCTGAGGAAATATTTCCATCGTCCTAAAAACAGCCTTGCAGTACTTTTCCGGGAAACTTCCTGTGCCTGCTTCCTTGAATTCACATGAGCCCGTGGAATGCCATCTCCCCCGTCATTGAAAAGAATAATCCGTTCGCTGGCCCTAAGTAAGAAACTGTTTACCAGGAGCCGGTATAGACGGGTGTTCATGATCAGATAATAATCCGCACCTTGCACCATCAGATGGTTGAAAAGCGTGGCATAGCGTTTCTCGGCACCGCCGAAACGACCCGAAAAATTCAGGACACAAAGGGCTTTGTTTTGGTGTTTTTCCGGCATATAATCAAATGCAACATTAAAGATGTCGTAAAACCAATTCGAAAAACACGCATGCATCTTGGTGAGGAACAATATGCTTAACCGAATTGCTTTTTTTTCTCATATCAAATCGGACAACACGTCAGCCAGCCAGGGAGCTTTGGTTTGCCATGAAAGATTTTCACGGGCAAAAGCAGCACATCTTTCTCTTACTTCATTGTTTGAGTGGTATGTAAGGATGCGCTTTTGCACTTCCTGTTCGCTTTCATCATCTTCCCAAATCTCCCCAAGTCCGTTCTTATCTACCATTTCTGCCAATGTGTGAACATGCCGGGTTATCAACACGGGAACACCGCTGGCAAGATATTCCGAAAACTTTGTGGGAAAAGCCTCATGATTCAGCGGCAAATCTTCTCGGATAAGAAAGGCCATATCGGCCACCATCTGATACCGGTTTAAATTGCTCTGGTCTAGATGAAACATGCCCCATGCCGAACGGGGAATATTGTTTAACGCCAATTCTTCTTCAAACTTTTGGGAGGGCACGGGAACATTGATCATAAAATAAGCATCGGGATAAATTTTTAAAAACCCGGCAAAGAAGCGAACCATTTGTGGCACCATTTGGTAATATTTGTCGGTGCCGCTGTACACAAAAACAAACCGGTTGCCAAGCCCGAGTTCCTCACGCATTTGCCTGATCATCCCAGGGTCGTAAAAGAAATGACGGCCATCGTAAAAATTATATTTGGGAAGATGCTTCTTCCCTTTGGGCAGATATTCACAACTTTTTGAAACCGTAAAAACCAGATCACTCTTGTGCAGACAATAGTTTCTTATCATCCTGTAAAGCGAGACCCGCCATTTAGGGGCACCCTGTACAGCCATCTCGTTGGATCGATTGCCTCGCATATCGTAAACCAACCGGTAACGAAAGAATGGTTTCAATAAAGCCCCGTAAAGCGTTCCAACATCATTGTAACCGTAAACAATACTGCACTTTGACAATCGGCGTGCGAGGTTCAAAATATTAATAAGAAACTGCAAAAATTGCGGAATGATCCTTCCCCTTCCCATGTTTCGTTTGAAGAAAAAAGCCCGGCAGCTCTTCCCGAGCTCCGATGTCTTCAAAAAGTTAACACCATTCTCCTTTTGTTGCAGTGTATTACTAAGCGACACCAACTCCACAGAAAATCCTCTGTCAATGAGCTCGGGAACTACAAATCCGAAAGTTGTCCGGAAATTCTGGGTCTGAACCTGAAACCCGGGCTCATCCGGTTTCTGGACAAACGGGGCAGGCAACAAAAAAAGAATGGAGTTTCTATTTGGCATGAGCTTGGTTTACTATAAACTCCAATAGGTCATCTCCCTGATCTTACCGCGAAAGACACCCTTCACGTCTACAAACAATGGATCCTCATTTGTAATAGACTTAAAATAAGACTCGTCAAGATTCATATATTCATCATGATTGACAGCCAGGATCACGGCATCATATTTCTTATCGATCTTATCAACAAGACCGTAACCGTACTCTTCCATCAGTTCTTCCGAGGAAGCATGCGGGTCGTCCACATCCACGTTAACACTGAAAGACTTTAGCTCATGATAAACATCAGCCACTTTGGAATTCCTGATATCGCTAACATTTTCCTTAAAAGTTGCCCCCATAATAAGAACATTGGAGCCGTTTATTTTATGTCCTTTGGATATCAACTTTTTAACAACCTGTTTGGCAACATAAGGCCCCATAGCATCGTTAATGACACGCCCCCCGGTAATAATCTTTGAATGGTAGCCCAGTTCATTGGCTTTGTAAGTCAGATAATAAGGGTCAACACCGATACAGTGACCACCCACCAGGCCGGGGAAAAACCGCAGGAAATTCCATTTTGTACCGGCAGCCTCAAGAACTTCATAAGTATTAATTCCCAAACGATTAAAGATAAGTGACAATTCATTCATCAGGGCAATATTCACATCGCGTTGTGTGTTCTCGATAATTTTGGCAGCTTCGGCTACTTTTATGGAGCTGGCCTTATGTATGCCTGCCTTTATAATTGACCCGTAAACTGCAGCAATCAGCTCAAGAGCTTCATCATCGCTGCCCGATACAATTTTCAGAATTTTGGTCAGCGTATGTTCTTTGTCCCCGGGATTGATTCGTTCGGGCGAATAACCAACTTTGAAATCCTTGTTGAATTTCAATCCCGATTCCTGCTCCAGAATAGGAACGCAATCCTCCTCAGTACAACCTGGATATACAGTCGATTCGAAAACAACATAGTCGCCTTTCTTCAATGCTTTTCCAACCGTGCGGGAAGCACTGAGCAGCGGATTCAGATCGGGCAGGTTATGATTGTTGATGGGTGTAGGCACTGCCACAACGTGAAAACGCGCCTCGCGCAAATCTTCCGGGTTGCTGGTGAACTTGATATCACAGCCTTCAAAATCGACCGCTTCCAGTTCATTACTCGGATCAATGTGTTGTTTCATCTTTTCAATGCGCGATGGTTTTATATCAAAACCTATCACTTTCATCTTTCGTGCAAACTCAAGTGCAATAGGAAGTCCTACATACCCAAGTCCGATAACAGATAGTTTCGCTTCTTTATTAATCAATTCATTAAACATACATCTGAATTTAAAGAGTAATATTATGATACAAATAAACTATTTTTGCTGATAAATTCGTTCAATAATGTCCACTACTTTCAGTCCTTCCAACGCATTTGTGGTAACATAAGTTCGTTCCTGAAGGGTTTGAATTACATTATCGATGACATATTGGTGATTAGCGGCCGATCCTTTATAGTAGCCGTAATCATTTGGCGGATTAGAGGGAGGCAGCTCCGGCATATCATAACCCTTAATATTACATTCGGTAACTTCGTTCATGTATTGGCCAGAAACTTTGATGGTTCCTTTTTCACCTATAATGGTCATAGTACTTTCAAGATTTCTGTCCCATACGGCAGTTGAGAAGTTGATGTTGCCCATCCCTCCGTTGACAAACCGAAAAATCACAGACCCGCTGTCCTCGAAATCGGTGGAATGCTGATGTGCAAAATCGTTAAATCCGGCTTTAATGTCGGTGATATCTCCGAAAAGCCAGTAAAGCATATCAATGAAATGCGAAAACTGAGTGAACAAAGTACCACCGTCCATTTCTGCTGTTCCATGCCAGCCATTGTTCAGATAATACCGGTCATCCCGATTCCAAAAACAATTGAGCTGAACAAAATAAATCTTGCCCGCAATATTCTTCTCTATCACTTCTTTAAGCCAGGCAGAAGGAGGTGAATACCGGTTCTGCATCACAACAAACACATGTCTCGAAACCTGCAGAGCCTTAAAGATAATTTTTTCTCCGTCGGCCCGCGATAATGCCATGGGTTTTTCAATCACAACGTGCTTCTTTCTTTCAAGAGCAGCTGTAGCCTGTGATGCATGCAGTCCGTTTGGTGTACAGATGTTCACAACATCGCAACCATCCATACCATTAAGCATCTCGGTAAAGTCGCTGAAGTAGGGGACTCCGGCATTGTTCCAACCCGTTTCTTCAGGAGGCCTGACATCACATACAGCTATAAGCTCCGCATCCGGATTGTCTTCAATCATTTTGGCATGACGTTTCCCAATATGCCCCATGCCAACAATTGCAAATTTTACTTTTCCGGTAGTCATTTTGAGTTTATCTTTTTTACTTTACCCTCTTCCAGAACGTATTCATCCCCGCTTTCGGGGCAAACAGCGCGACGGTCTTCGCCGAATTCCAAAGGATGTCCGTACTCGCTCATCCAGCCGGTATGGCGGGCCGGATTACCAACAACCAGGGCATAGTCGGGCACATCGCGGGTCACAACCGCACCGGCACCGACAAAAGCATAACGTCCAATGGTATGACCGCAAACAATGGTCGCGTTAGCACCAATTGTAGCACCACGTTTAACAAGTGTCTCCTCGTATTGTTCCCTTCGGGGAACGGCACTCCTGGGATTTGAGACATTGGTAAAGACGCATGAGGGTCCCAAAAACACATCATCCTCGCAAACAACACCGGTATAAACAGATACGTTGTTCTGAACTTTTACATTATTGCCGAGAATTGCCCCGGGAGAAACCACCACATTCTGTCCGATATTACAATTGGCTCCGATGCGGCATCCGCTCATAATATGGCAGAAATGCCATATGCGTGTTCCCGGGCCTATCTCGCATCTGTCATCCACCACAGCCGATGGATGAATTTCAGGTAATGACATTTCATTCATCAGTATAAAATTAGTTTAAGTTATTGGTCTGATGGAACTCGCATGATTGAAGGTTATACATGTTCTTATTGTGGTAACCCTGTCTATGTTCATTTCATCTTACATCTTACATTTAATAGTTATTACGCGGCTGTTAAAATTGTTAAGTTGTTAGAGTTGTT
>NZ_AHZV01000342.1 GCF_000250735.1 Anaerophaga thermohalophila str. Valhall | reverse complement strand
ACTTTATGGACAGACACTAATTAAGCGGTTGTCCGGTTTCTATAATAACATGACCATCCTTTAACCCGTGAGCAGTAGCATTAACTTCAACACTTCCTGCCTCGCGGTCAGACCTTACAATTAAAAGCGCTTTTCCCTGAAAAACTTTTCGTTCGTTATTCACAAAAGACTCATCACTCAATAAATCAGCATTTCCAACACCGGCAATTTCACCGGCACCAGTTACCTCAAAACGGATATTATGCTCAGCATCAGGCACAAGCACTCCGTTTTTGTCAACTACCTTAACCGTGATGTAAGCAAGGTCCAGACCATCGGCATTTATTTGCTTTCTGTCAGGTTCAAGAATGATACTGTAAGGCTCTCCGGCAGTAACCAGTTTGTGCCTGGAAACCTCTTTCCCGTCAATTTTGCTGACAGCTTCAATTACACCGGGCTCCCACGGAACAGTCCATTCCAGATTTCTGTGCTTGGCAGGCCCGGTATTAACGGGATTATCGGGATCATATTCCTCAGCCGTATATCCCTTAATATCTTTAGTAAAATATGCTTCCGGAACTTTTTTAGTTCCCTGTGATTTTCCGTTGAGGTAGAGTTCAACCTCCTGGCAATTGCTGAATGTATATAGCTTCACAGAATCTTTATCCTCATGATTCCAGTGCGAAAACATCGGCTGGTATCTTAACTGTACCTCATTCCAGTATTTTTGACGTTCATCACCGGGATCAAAAGTGGCAATATGCACCATCGGCTCATAACTGTAAAGGCTTTGAATATAATAGCTGAAAGGCTTCCAGTGGTCGTTCCAGTCAATAATGCCATTGGGCCATCCCTTCGATGGCCAGCCAAAAGACTCTCCAATATAGTCGGTTCCTCCCCAGTAAAACAACCCAACAGAATTGTCATGATTAAAATTGAACCATTCATTACCCAGATTTCCTACCTGGGCTTCACTCAAAATAAACATCAGTTGAGGGTAGTTCGCCTTGTCAACAGGCCAAAACTCCTCGCGGTAGTTAGTACTAACCACATCCATATAAAACTCCATTTCGGGAGGACCTTCGCGGTAATAATTTTTTGTTCTGTAAGCGCCGCTTTTACGCGACGGATGTAAACCGCATGTCACTTTACGTGAAGGCTCAAAGCGATGAACAAAATCCCTCAGTTTCCTGAGCATTGGCACGCCAAAATCGTATCGTGCACTTTTTTGCATATAGGGTTCATTTCCCACGCTCCACAAGAATACACAGGGATGGTTCCGATCACGTTTTATCAACGCTTTCAGACTTTCTTTCCAGTGGTCGCTAAAATCATTACCCTTACCGAAAAACTGATCGCTCCATTTATCAAAAGCTTCATCCATCACAAGTATTCCGTTTCGATCACACCACTCAAGGATAAACTCATCATGCGGATTGTGAGCCAGGCGAATCGCATTGCATCCGAGCTTTTTCAATCCTTTGAGGCGACGCTCAAAGCCACGCTCAAAAGCGGCAGCCCCTAACGGCCCAAGGTCGTGATGAATATTTACACCTTTGACCAGCACTTTTTTACCATTGAGCAATAACCCCCGATCGCGGTCAAATTCAATGGTGCGAATACCAAAAGTAGATTCATATTCATCTTTAATTATGCCTTCGGTCATTACGACCGACCTCACATGATAAAGATTAGGCGTATCCAAATCCCAAAGCCGGGGATTTCCAACTTTTGCCTCCTGACGGAAGACATAAAGTTCGTCTCCGGACATTGGAACTACATCTGTTATGGTAGTAACCACTTCACCCGATGGAGCAATAATTTCGGTTTTCAATACAACCTCTGTACTGTCATCCTTTTCATTGACCACCTCGGTATCGATGGTAACCTTTGCGAGATCGTCCGTCACAAAAGGTGTCCGAATATAAGTTCCGTGGTAGTTCACATGAACTTCATCCGTTACATGCATGATCACGTCTCTGTAGATGCCCTCGCCATTGTACCAGCGTGAACTTTCCATATCGGTATTGTCATAACTCACTGCAACAAGGTTATTTCCCTGATTCAGAACCGATGTGATATCCACCATAAAATTCTTATACCCGTTCAGTTCATGAGCCAACTCCTCTCCGTTAACATATACACGAACATCGCGATAAACACCCTCAAACTCAAGAAAAACCTTTCTATCCTCAACAAGGAAATCGATATTTAGCTCCTTTCTGTACCATCCTTTGCGACGAGGAAGAAAACCGTTTTTACGGTCTCCATTCAGGCTGTCCTTTACAAAAGGACCTGTAATGCTGGCATCGTGTGGAAGATTCACATCCGTCCATGCGGAATCGTCAAAATCAGGGTTTTGTGCACCGGGATTTTCTCCAAAGGCATGTTTCCAGTTAAAGTTTATCAAATGCTCCTCCCTTTGGGCATAAAGATGAGAAAACATGCCCATCAAAATTATAAGAATGAATATTCGTTTCATGTTCATATATATTATTAGATGTTAAATAGCTCTATGAAAGAGATAATGAGGTTGTCTAAAAAGTGTCTGTCCATAGAATACCATTTGCTGTGGTACGCTTGCAACCGGCACTTTCTGAACAGACACACATATTGAGAAATTTTTCTGAGTTTATAGACGGGCACTAAAAAGACTAATTTTTACTCTGTGGGACTCTGTACTAACTTCGTGTATCTCTGTGAAACAATGAATTACACAGAGTGTCACAATGTACGCACAGGGTATCACAGAGTTTTTGGACAGCCCCACCCGGATGCATCTTTTTTGTGTCTGACTTCATCTCAGGTCTGTGCATTTATATCTCAGTTTTTTGCAAATTCAAATCTACCTCCGGGCTGCCGGTTTCCCGGCAATTATCAGAAATAACAAGTGCTGCCCCAAGAGCCGTAGCATTGTCTATATCAGAAGTATAAACATTCATATCTGGAAAAACTCCGGACATCATTTTAACAAAAATCTTGTTTCGTGCAAATCCTCCAGAAATAAAAATATTCTTTACCCCATCGTTTTTTTCGCTGATGAGATTTATCGAATTTGCATTTAGTCGTGTAAGATCATAAACCAGGCGATGATAGGCTTCATCAAACGACGCAAAAAGAGCCGGATTCACTTGTTTGTCAACATAATTCTCCGGCATCTCTTTTCTGAAAAAGGCATTGGAAGGCAACTCTTTTTCATCCAGATATCTATGAATTAAATGGTCATCCGGAACCAATCTTTTAAAATAATTATCATCAATTTTAAAATGGCGGATTAAATTTGCGAGATTCAAATCGTGTATGTGTCCCATAAAAAACCTGGATGATTTCACCGGTTTTTCATCGATACTGAGATAGCAAAGACAATCGTTTTTCAATTGTTTCAGAGTTAGCGGTGAATGATTAAATGGATTCATATTAATACACCAGGTGCCTGTTGAAGTCAGCATAAAAGGATCAATATCTGCCCTTAAATAAGGAGCCAGAGAGGCCGAGCTGTCGTGTATGCCCGGCCCCACCCAGAGCTCATGACCCTCGATTAATGCTCGGGTCTTCTGAGAATTACTCCCCGGCGGCGGTAAAAAAACCCCTTCTTTTTCAAGCCATTCGTGGTATTGCATGTTATCAAAATCCCACATTCCTGTATGACATCCAAGTGATGTATATTCCGAGACCACCTTTCCCGTCAATAGAAACGACAGATATTGCGGAAAGTGAAGAATATGCTTTACTCTTCCGAAAATTTCAGACCTGTAACGCTTCAGCCAAAGAATCTGTACGCCCGCATTGAGCATGGCATCAAGAGGCGGACTGGCCGTTCTTCTGCAAAACTCCTCCATTCCGCCATTTACTTCATACCACTTTTCCCGTACCTCTGCCGGAATTGGTTTCAAATAATTGTAGAGAGGCGTCAGACGTTTCCCCTTCTCATCCAGGAAAACCAGAGAAGCTCCGTAGGTAGAAAAATTAACACCGGTAATATTAAACTTTCCTTTACGGATTTCATCTTTAAGCCTGTCCTTAATCCATCTTTCTATGAAGGCAATATCATCACATTCAAATCCGTCTTCATCCGAAACAGGCGGAATATTTATTTCATCCTGATATATCAATTTCAAATTCTGATTAAACAACAGAAATTTTTTGTTGGTTTTTCCTATATCAAAAATTGCTGTAACTTTTTCCATATTTCTCTGTTTCAAACACATTTCATCAGAAGCATTCATATAAAGAAGAGCATTTTTACATTCAACACTACCGACTAAATATTATTTCAGGTTCTGGTAAAATTTTCCACGCAAAAGTCGCAAAACATTTAAAGCAGAGGTTAAGGTTGAGGTTGAGAATTCACCACAGATGTCACAGACTCTTTGCAACCAAAGCGGCAGAGCCGAGCGAACACAGATTTTTCAATAGATCAATAGATGATTAGATTTTTAGATGATAGATTCTTCGCTCCGCTCAAAATGACAGTAAGCCTCTTTTGTCATTCTGAGGAGTTACGACGAAGAATCTTTTTCAATGATCAATGATCAATTATCAATGTTCAATGACCAATTGACCAATTGACGGAACACGGAACACGGCACATGAAACTTTTTCGGGGCAAGTAAAGACGCACGGCCGTGCGTTTCAACAAGCGGGCAAACTCAAAATCCGAAACCCTGACTACTGACTAAAAACTATTGACTAAAAACTATTGACTAAAAACTATTGATCATTTTTATCCCCGCTTATTAAGAACTTCATTCTCGTACTTCACTACCTCATCAATAAAATCACCACCTACGGGCACATCATTTTGCAGGCAGTAATAATCCCAAACGGCCCCAAACATTCTGGTTTTCATGGTTTCGAGAAGTGCCAGTCGCTCAAAATACCGGCTGTTTTCTTCGTATTTTAAAAGTGTGCCGGTTGGTTCAAGAAAGGCCTGCATAAAAGCCTGCCGGGCAGCTCTGGTACCGACAAGATAGGCGCCGACACGATTGACACTGCCATCGAAAAAGTCGAGCCCGATATTGACCCGGTTCAGGTAATTGTTGCGAACGATCTCCTGGGCTATTTGAATAATTTCATCGTTCAACGTCACAATGTGGTCGCTGTCCCAACGCACACCACGTGTTACATGCAACAATATCTCATCCAGAAACTGAAGCACCGCAGAAATTTTATCACCTACAAGCTCGGTAGGATGGAAATGGCCATTATCCAGACAAAGCAACTTTTTATTTTGGATGGTATAGCCCAGGTAAAACTCATGGGAACCAACAACCATAGCCTCCGACCCGATACCGAAAAGTTTACACTCCATAGCATCTTTAAGGTACTCTTTGGGATATTCTTCTGCAAATATTTCGTCAAGCGATTCTTTCAGGATGGCCCGATATCCTGCTCTGTCAACAGGACTGTCTTTCATTCCGTCGGGAATCCAAAGATTATGTACCGAAGGGGTTCCCAACTGCTTTCCAAATTCTGCTGCAATTTTCCTGCAGGCTTTGACATGATTGATCCAAAAGCGTCGAACTTTTTTATCTTTGCTGGAAAGTGTAAAACCATCATCAGCCAGAGGATGTGAAAAACAGGTAGCATTAAAATCCAAACCTGTTCCGTGTTTTTTGGCCCAGTCGATCCAGCCTTGAAAATGCTCAATCTCAATAGCATCACGATCCACCTTTTTGCCGCCAAACTCTCCGTATATGGCATGCAGACTAAGTCTTTGTTTTCCGGGAAGCAATGAGAAAACTTTATCAAGGTCAGCCCTCATTTCAGCTACAGACTCTGGTTTTCCGGGGTAATTTCCGGTGACCTGAATGCCTCCACCCCCCAGCTCTGCATCTGGTGTTTCAAAACCGCTCACATCATCAGCCTGCCAGCAATGAAGACTGATCACTACGTCTTTCATTTTCTCTAAAACAGCATCGGTATCAACACCAAAACCTGCATATTGCTCTTTGGCAAGAGCATAAGCTTTTTCAACGAAATTTTTATCAGTCATAACTCATTTATTTATTTCTAACAATTTATTATCGATTGATTTTATGCATCATTTATTCCCGCCACTGGTACAAGTTGTAACAATCTTACTCACATTTATTTCTTCTCAACAAAATTTATCATCTCTGCCTTTCAATCCTTCTGCATTCTAACCTTTCTGCACCATACTCCATGCCCCATGCCCTCTGCCCCTTACTTCTCCCCGTCAACAACTTAAATCTTAAATCTAACAATCTGATTATCTGGCGATCTAATGATTAATGATCTATTCTTTAAAGATTCACAACAAAAGTTGAAGCAATCAGCACAATGATGCCAATTACCAGCACCAACATTGTTTTCCGGTCGGCACCTTTCCACTCTTTCAGAATAATACCCCAGATGTTGCTGAATGATATATTCATTGCCATCAGGATACTCCATCCGAACACGGCAATATTTTCGGGCAGCTTACTTTGCCCCATACCAAGAAAGTGAAACTGAAGAAACCAAAGAAACCCGGCCAGGAAAGTGAAAAACAAATTATTGAAAAATATTCCCGAACCTGAGCCAAAGTAATCCTTGTAGGTTTTCTTTTTAATATTCAGATAGAAACAATAAACGGCATTGGTGGCAAATCCTCCCCATAAAATGAAAACGAGAGAAGGATTTTTCAAAAAGAGAGGATTGGTTCCATAAGAACGTGTAAGCGCTTCGATGGGTCTGGCCGCTTCGAGCCCGTAATTGAAACAGGCACTCATAACACCAGCCAGAATAGCTATCAATATTCCCTTTTTCAGGGCAAACTCAGCCACAGAGGCACGTCGTTGCTCATCTGTCATCGATTTATTCTTCAACGAACCTGCATAACCAATAATGGCGATTCCTGCCACACAAATACTCACGCCAAGAATAAGAATCCACGACAACGACTCATCAGGATTAACAATTGGCGGAACCAGCGTACCAAAAGCAGCGGTTAAACCCAGGGCAAGACTTTGTCCGAGAGCAACACCCAAATACCTGATGCTTAAGCCAAAAGTAAGACCACCGACCCCCCATAGTGCGCCAAACATAATAGCAAGCCATTTGGGTTTGTCAGGCGCTTCGGCCAGCACTTCGAAAAGAGCATTATCAGGAACAGTAAACCAGGCGAACAATAACGGGGCCACCAGCCACGCGGCAACTCCCTGCATTATCCAATAACTTTCCCATGCCCATTCTTTTACTTTCTTAAAAGGGACATAAAAACTGGCAGCTCCCATGCTTCCAATGGCTATTAATAAAATTCCCTGCATTGCACTCATAAGCAGAATGTATCAAAGCGTTAAAAACTAAAAATAATAATGAGTGAGGTTTAAAAGACATATTTTTGTCAAAATAAAGGTGTTTTAATTTTTGTACCGGAGTTAACTCGTTGTTAATGAGAATGCAAAAATTTAAAACAACATTGAGTTTGGAAGTAAAGATGCTTTTTAGACCGAACTCAATAATCAAAAGTACTTATTACCTCTTCCCTCATCAATACACAATCTGGCATTTGAGTTATATAATTTGACACTTGTTATTACAATAGATCGTTAGATTTTTAGATATTAGATGCAAGATAATTGTTACAACCTTGATCTACTGCATTTTAACAGTTAAACCCATTTAGATGCAAACAACTGGTTTGCAGCGTATTGCAAAAGTTTAACGGAGCATTGTATTTCAATCGACAATAATTTACTAATTTTACACTCCCCCTGCACTTTTTAACAAAAACCCGAAGAAACCAGACATGGAAGACTTCTTTAAATATCTTACCACCAACCCCGAAGACAAAGAATGGGGCATTTCTTTTAATGTGGTCGGGATGGCAACTGTAAAACCCGGGGCGGTATACCCGTCGCCCGAACACCCGACAGGCTATTACTTCAATTGGGAAACAGGACGGATACTCTCCGAGTATCAGATAAATTACATCACTGAAGGAAGGGGAATACTGGAAACAAAGGCGGGAAAATACGATATAAAGGCGGGGACCATAATGCTTATCAAACCGGGAATGTGGCATCGCTACAAACCCGAAATAAATGCAGGATGGACAGAACATTATATCGGGATCGAAGGAGACATTGTTGATCGTCTTTTTAAAAACCTGATTCTTAGTTCAAAAACTCCTGTCATCCAATGCGGATTAAAGGAGAGTTTTATAGATTGTTATTACAAGATTTACGAACTTGCCCAAAAAGAGCGCCCTGGATTCCAGCTTATATCATCAGGTATTGCCATCAGATTACTGGGATCATTGGTCTCGCATGTTAAGAACAGACACTTTAAGGGAACCACTTTGGAAATTGCCATGGAAGATGCTAAATTTATAATGCGCGAAAATGTTGACCGGGAACTGGATTTCAAGGAATTAGCTTCTTCCCTGAACCTTGGCTATTCATATTTTCGGAAGATGTTTAAGAAACACACCGGGGTATCTCCAGGTCAATACCACCTGCATTTGCGACTGATGAGAGCAAAAGAACTACTATTGGCCACCGACATGCCCATCAAGCAAGTGGCCTACGAAACCGGATTTGAATCAATCCATTATTTCAGCCGGCTTTACAAGAACAAAATGGGCATACCTCCTTCAGAAGTCAGAGATAAATAATTTGTGTCTGTCCAGAAATAAACGCAGAGATGCAATGACGCAAAGTTTTTATTATGAGAGAGTTGTGAGTTGTGTTATTAAAAGTTTAAAGGGCCATTTGTTCAGAAAACGCCGTACAAAGAATAATCATTGGTGTTACAATACATAAAAGAATAAAAACTGAAATTCACCCGGTTGGTTTCCAGCTTTCTTGAAAGATATAGAACAGGCTGACCGGAATACAGATTAAGATATTCACAAATTTTTGAATCACCGGCCTCTATGGCTTTAAAATATTGCTCACCCCCCTTTACTTCCAAATGATAGTTCTGGCGCAAAAGATCGAAGAGGGATTTATTGTCGAGATTCCTGGAAGTAAACCTTGGTAGATTAATATTGGGAAGATAGGTTTGTTCATAAAATATCGGCCGGTCCATAACCGATCGTACACGCTCAAAGTAGATACATCCGGTAGTTTTCAATTCATCGCTCAGCGGGAAAAAGAAGTCGTCGGGCCAGGGTTGTACCCTCGGTCGGACAACGGTCTTTGTTGTCAGATTTTTTTTACCGATAGCCGTTGTAGTTCCAGCAATAGACAAGATACCTATTCCTTTGGGCAATTTATGGACAATACTTCCAAGTCCCTGCTGCTTTTTAATAAACCCTTCATGTGTAAGCAAATCCAATGCTTTACGAACGGTAGGCCTGGTCAGATTATGAAGTGTACACAACTCATTTTCGGAAGGAAGTAAATCTCCCTCTTTATAGATGCCATCCACGATGCTCTTTCTGAGTTGTTCATACAACCGACGGTAATGCGGAACTGGTTTTTCTTCCATGATTGTTTGATATAGATTACTGACAAATTTAGAATTTTTTCTAAGAATTGCATTTTCACAAAACATCTTTATATTTGCACTTGTATTTACAAGTTTACAAATATGGCAATTCCAATTATTATGCCCAGGCAGGGGCAATCAGTAGAGTCCTGTATACTCACGGCTTTTCATAAAAACCCCGGTGAGCAGGTAAAAAAAGGAGATATACTATTTGAATATGAAACAGATAAGGCTTCTTTTGAGGAGGAATCCCCGGATGACGGCGTTTTTCTCAGGGCCTTCTTTGAAGAAGGTGATGAAATTCCCGTATTACAGACTGTCTGTGTAATCGGAAAGCAGGGTGAGGATATATCGGGTTTTGCTCCGGAATCTCACTCACCGTTAGCTAAACCTGCCGGTGAGGAGGCAAAAAAAACGACACAAAAAGTAACGAAAATCCCAACAACACCAGAAACGGAAAAATCTGCTGAGCGGTTAATCAGAATTTCTCCCAGAGCCCGGAAAAAGGCTAAAATGGAAAATGTCCCGGTCCACGAACTTGCCGGAACCGGGCCTAATGGACGGATTATCAGCCGCGACGTCGACAAATGGTTAGAAAGAAACGCGAGCGAAGTAACGCAAAGCGATGTCGAGTCAAAAAAAGAAATCTGAAGCAAACGTTAAAGGCAAACACGCATCCTTTGTAAATACAGATGCAGAAGATGATTTTGAGATCAAACCACTGACAAACATCCGGAAGATTATTGCCAATGCCATGCACCATTCTCTGCAGTCGTCGGCCCAGCTTACTCACCATCTCAGTGCCGATGCACGGGCACTTTTGGCATGCAGAAAAAAGGCAAAAGAATCGGGTATGGACATTACCATCAATGATTTTGTTTGCTTCGCTGTCATCAAGGTACTCAAAAAATTTCCCCGGGTTAACGCACATCTCAACAATGACAACCTCAAAATTTTTAAAGCTGTCCATCTTGGCCTTGCTGTTGATACCGAAAGAGGCCTGATGGTACCGGTAATAAAAAAAGCCGATGAACTGAATATAAAAGGTCTGTCAACAAAAATGCATGAATTGGCTGCAGCCTGCCGGAAAGGGAACATAGACCCCGATTTAATTGCCCCGGAATCGGCATCTTTTACTGTTTCTAACCTGGGAAATTACGGGGTCGAAATGTTTACACCGGTAATAAATCTTCCTCAAGTTTCCATCTTAGGAGTGAACACCATTATATACCGTCCCAAACCTCTTGAAGATGGGACCTTAGCATTAGTCCCACACATCGGACTCAGTCTCACCTACGACCACCGGGCACTCGATGGCGGAGAAGCCACACGCTTTGTTAAAGAAGTAGCCAACCAGATTGAGACGTTGGAGGCTTCGCGGGTGATAGAGGATTAGAGGTTAGAGGTTAGATTATTAGATTGTTAGATGTTAGATTATTAGATATTAGATTGTTTTGTTGGATTTTGCTGACAAGACAAAACAAACACGAAAAACATTCCAAATATGCCTAAATGTCAATTTATAGACCCCGAAAGATCGCGAAAGAGCAGCGAAATAAAGTTCCAACCTATACCCGTAAATCATTATAAACGGTCTCTGAGCGAAGAACGCAATAATTTCAGCGATGACGACCTCAAGCGCATATATCATGATATGCGTTTGATTCGTGAATTTGAAGAAATGCTGAATTTCATTAAAACCACAGGAGAATACCAGGGGATAAAATACCATCATCCGGGTCCTGCCCATCTCTCAATCGGACAGGAGGCTGCGGCCGTCGGCATGGCATATACGCTCACTGTAGATGATTTTATTTTCGGTTCGCATCGAAGTCATGGCGAAATCTTGGCCAAAGGACTAAGTGCCATTCACAAACTGAGTGAAAATCAGCTCATGGATATCATGGAGAACTTCTTTGATGGCACCATTCTGAAAATCGTAAAGAAAGGATTCAAAGGAGATGTAAAATCCCTTGCCCGTCGCTTCCTGGTTTACGGAACGCTGGCAGAAATATTTGCCCGTGAAACAGGTTTCAATCGTGGATTGGGAGGCAGTATGCATGCTTTCTTCACACCTTTCGGGGTATATCCCAATAATGCCATCGTGGGTGGTAGTGCTGACATATCAGTAGGAGCGGCTCTCTATAAAAAGGTCAATCGTAAGCCGGGAATGGTGGTGGCCAACATCGGGGATGCATCAATGGCATGTGGCCCGGTATGGGAAGGTCTTTCCTTCGCAACCATGGATCAATTTACAGAACTGTGGGAAGATGATATGAAGGGAGGACTTCCACTCATCATAAATATCATGAATAACCAGTACGGAATGGGGGGCCAAACGTGTGGCGAAACAATGGGATATGGCATCGCTGCCCGAATCGGGGCAGGTGTAAATGCCGATCAAATGCACGCCGAACGCGTGGATGGCTATAATCCTCTGGCAGTTATTGATGCATACCAAAGAAAAAAGAAAATTATTGACGAGAAAAAAGGACCTGTTCTGCTCGATGTTCTAACATACAGGTTTAGCGGACACAGTCCGTCTGATGCCTCTTCGTATCGCAGCAAAGAAGAAATTGAAGCGTGGCAAAAGCAGGATTGTGTGTTCAGTTTCTCGGAAAACCTCATCAACGAGAAAATTTGCTCCGCAAAAAATATAGAGACAATTGATGCCGATATAAAAGCATTGATTAAAGAAATGCTACAGTTGGCCGTAGATGATTCTGTATCGCCAAGAATGGATATGGAAGCAGAACCGGATAAAATTGGTGAAATGATGTTTTCAAACGGATCGGTGGAAAAAATGGAAAACCGTGAACCTGAAGTATTAATGCCCTTGAAAGATAATCCACGTGTTAAACAACTGACAAGGAAAGAACGTTTTGCATTTGACAAGGACGGTAAACCCTTCTCAAAAATGAAGCAATTTCATCTGCGTGACGGGATTTTCGAGGCCGTTATTGACAGGTTCTATAAAGACCCCACGCTTATTGCCTTCGGAGAAGAAAACCGCGACTGGGGAGGGGCATTTGCTGTATACCGTGGATTAACAGAAGCCCTTCCCTATCACAGACTTTTCAACGCTCCTATCGCCGAAGGCGCCATTGTTGGGGTGGCCATTGGATATGCCATGTGCGGCGGACGAGTAATTCCGGAAATAATGTACTGCGATTTTCTGGGAAGAAGCGGGGATGAAGTCTTTAACCAATTGCCCAAATGGCAGGCCATGAGCGGAAACCTCATTAAAATGCCGGTCACACTTCGTGTTTCGGTAGGAAGTAAATACGGAGCACAACATTCGCAGGACTGGACGTCCCTGGTTGCACATATTCCGGGACTGAAAGTCGTTTTCCCGGCTACCCCTTATGATGCCAAAGGACTCATGAACAGTGCGCTTCAGGGAACAGACCCTGTGGTTTTCTTTGAAAGTCAGCGTATCTACGATATTGGAGAACAATTCCACACTGACGGTGTTCCCAAAGGATACTATGAAATACCCATAGGTGAACCAGACATTAAAAAGGAAGGCAAAGATGTTACTATTTTGTCGGTTGGCGCCACCCTATACAGGGCTCTTGAGGCTGCAAAAATTTTAGATGATGAATATGATTTTTCTGCAGAAGTGATCGATGCCCGGTCGTTGGTGCCTTTTAATTACGAGCCTGTCATTGAATCGGTGAAAAAAACCGGCCGCATTGTAATAACCGGCGACGCCACCGGTCGTGGATCTTTTCTTAACGACTTTGCCGGCAATATCGCCCACCTGGCATTCGATTATCTGGATGCTCCTCCCGTTGTGGTTGGCTCAAGAAACTGGATTACACCTGCACATGAACTGGAAAACAGTTTCTTCCCTCAACCACACTGGTTAATCGATGCCATCCACCAAAAAATTGTGCCTTTAAAAGGGCACACACCCAAAGAAAAATTTGATGAACAAACGATGATTGAAAGAAATAAAAAGGGAGTATAGATGAGAGATGATGAGATGATAGTTACCGACAGGCAGAAGTAAAGGGCAGAGGGCATGGAGCAGAGGGCATGGAGTATAAGTAAGAAGGGTTTTCAATGATCAATTATCAATGACCAATTATCAATGACAAATTAACAAATTAACCAATTATTGCAGAGATGAGGCAGAGCCGAGCGAACAAAACCCGTAACAAGCAACCAGCAACCTCTAACCTCTAATATCTATCAGCTAACATTCTAACATCTAACAAAGCATGGAATACTGGACAAAATATCCCGGGCCGGAGCAGCTTCTTGCAAATGCGCCTGACTTTGATGGAAACAATTTACCACTGACCAACGGACACTTGCACACACCATATTCCTTCAGTGCTTTTGATACGGTGGAACAGACAGTACAACTGGCATCAAAAGAAGGATTAAAAGCAGCGGGAATCAATGATTTCAATACGGTAAATGGTTTTGATGAATGGGGAAGAGCGTGCAGCAAACATGGAATGGCTCCTCTTTTCAACATTGAAATGATTGGTCTCAATACCGAAGACCAGGCCAATGATATCAAAGTCAATGATCCGTCGAATCCCGGCAGGACCTACATCAGTGGAAAAGGGCTAAGCACCGGAACATTGCCCGCCTACGTTTCAACCTGGTTATCGGATGCCGTGGCCAAAAATAACATGCAATCCAGGGCCATGACAGACCTTCTGAACCATCATTTGAGAAACGCAGGAGCACCGTTTATCCTTGATTTTAAAGAAATACTCCGCAAACTCACAAAAGGTCAGGTACGTGAAAGGCACCTGGCCAGAGCAGTCAGACTAAAAGCGGAAAAAGCATTCACTTCTGAGAAAGAAAGAGTTGAATTTTATAAAATCATAACCCAAAAAGAAATTACTTCTTCTGACCCTGCGACAATCGAAAACCTGATGAGAGGTGCATTGCTAAAGGCAGGCGGCCCTGCCTTTATCCCGGAAGACACCAATTCTTTTGCCAGCCTTGAAACCATAAGGGAACTTATCATGAAAGCCAAGGGTGTTCCTACATATCCTTTTCTGGGAAACGCTCTTGAGGGAGAATGCACAGACTTTGAAAAAAACATCGAAACAACCATGAAGAAGCTCAGAGAACGTGGCTTTTTCTCAACCGAATTCATCACCCCGCGCAACAGCATCCAATACCTTGAAAAAACAACAGAAATACTTTGGAACAATGGCTTTCTCGTCACATTTGGTACTGAACACAACACACCTGCCATGGAACCTTTAGTTCCGTATGCAAAAAACGGGATACCTTTAACACAGAAAGTAAAGCTGATCAATACGAAAAGCATCTGTATTCTTCTGGCTCATCAATATCTCACAGAAAAAACCGGCAATGGCTGGCTTGACCAGAACACAGGGAAACCAAAGTATGATGAAAAAAACTACTTCATAAAAATCGGATGGACGATAATGAATTTGTAGTGGAGCAGAGAGCAGAGGGCAGAGGGCAAAGGGCAAAGGGCATGGGGCATGGGGTTGCGCCTCACGGTGGTGCTTGACCCTGGAGGTGGTAGAAGGGTTGGAATATTAAAGGGTTGAAAGGTAGAAAGGTGATAGGGTTTGAAGCATGGAGCAAAGGGCATGGGGGTGGAACCCTTCCAGTGGTCACTGACCCTGGAAGTGCTAGAAAGGTGGAAAGGTGAAAGGGAGTGGAAGTATGGAGCAAAGAGCAGGGTGCAGGCGAGATAAAACATGAATAAATATCACAACACTATTATTGAAACATCAAAAAGATGACTAAAATATCAAAATTTACGGCGGCCATAAGGATGAAAGCAAGTCGGGAACTACTGGCTACAGCCCGTTTCTTTCCGGACAAGATGATATGTACAAAAGAGCAGGCATTAAACGCAGGATGGCCCGATGAAAATATAACCGAATTCGATTCCGGTATTTCTATGGATGAATTGAAGGAGCTATCTTTCTCATCAGTATTCAATCTTGTTGTTATCAAAGATAACGGATACATAATCACCGCCAATTCGGCAACAGCTATCGACCAAATAAACAAAAAGAGATCATTTGATCTATCCAGCCAAAATCCCTCTGGTCGTTTAGCCGGAAAAACGACCATTGTAACCGGAGCAGCTCAGGGATTTGGACAAGGCATCGCTGAAAACTTTTTCAGGGAAGGTGCCAACGTTGTGATAGCAGACCTGAATGAAGAGAAAGGTCGGCAACTGGCCGACGAAATAAATCGGCAGACAATGCCCAACCGGGCTCTGTTTGTAAAATGTAACGTTGCGGAAGCCTCTTCGGTTGACGCAATGGTCGAAACAACCGTTAATCATTTTGGCGGCGTAGATGTGCTAATAAGCAATGCAGGCATTCTCAGGGCTGGCGGACTGGATGAGATGGAGCCGGATGTTTTTGATTGGATGACCAGGGTTAACTACAACGGATATTTCCATTGTACAAAAGCCGGATCAGCCTTCATGAAAATCCAGACTGAAATGAAACCCAATTATTTTGCCGATATTATTCAAATCAACTCTAAATCGGGTCTCAAGGGCAGTAATAAAAACTTTGCTTATGCAGGTGCCAAATTTGGCGGTATCGGGCTCACTCAGTCGTTCGCTCTGGAACTTATACCGCACAGAATAAAAGTCAATGCTGTCTGTCCCGGCAACTTTTTTGAAGGCCCCTTGTGGAGCGATCCCGAAAAAGGACTTTTTGTGCAATACCTGAACGCCAATAAAGTACCAGGAGCCAAAAGCATTGATGATGTGAAAAAGCACTACGAAAGTCAGGTTCCAGCCGGTCGTGGATGCCGCGTCAAAGATGTGGTTCGTGCACTCTTTTACGCGATGGAGCAGGAATATGAAACGGGGCAGGCAATACCGGTCACAGGCGGACAAAATATGTTGTCGTAGGGCAGAGAGCAGAGGGCATGGGGCATGGAGCAGAGGGAATAGGGCAGAGGGAATGGAGAAAAGAAGAGAATATTAGCAAAATTCTGAATTGATAGGTCGAAAGATTCCATTTTCCTGGTCTTTCTACATGGCTTTCTGCCCCATGCTCCATGCCCTCTGCTCCATGCCCTCTGCTCCATGCCCTCACCCTCCTGCCCTTTCACCATAAAAACCGAAAAACCATGAAAACAACAGCTGTAAGATTATACGGAAAAAAAGACCTTCGACTGGAAAGTTTTGAGTTGCCCCCGATTAAAGAAGATGAGATACTGGCCAAAGTAGTCTCCGACAGCATTTGCATGTCATCATACAAAGCCGCAAACCAGGGAACAGATCACAAAAGAATACCTGATAATGTTGCAGAAAAGCCCGTCATAATAGGTCACGAATTTGCCGGAGAAATTATTGAAGTGGGTGATAAATGGAAAGACAAATTCAGTCCCGGCCAGAAATACTCCATTCAGCCGGCCATTTATTATGAAGACGGCCCTGTAGGTGTACTTAGCGCCCCCGGATATTCCTATCAGTACATAGGAGGTGATGCAACTTTTGTCATTATCCCCAAAGATGTTCTGGAACAGGACTGTTTGCTGACGTATGATGGCCCGGGTTTCTATCCTGCTTCTTTGGCAGAACCGCTAAGCTGTGTTATAGGCGCGATGCATGCTAATTACCATACCACTCCGGGCTCATACAATCATAAAATGGAAATCAAAGATGGCGGGAAAATGGCCATACTGGCAGGTGTCGGTCCTATGGGACTGGCTGCCATCAATTATGTCATTAATCGAAAAGACCGAAAGCCATCATTGTTGGTTGTTACCGATATCGATCAGTCACGTCTTGACAGAGCTTCAGAAATTTATCCCGTTGAAACCGCCAAAGCCAGAGGTATTGATTTGGTGTACATGAACACCGGCAAGACCAATAATCCTGTAAAACTACTTCAACAAAAAGCAGGAGGAACAGGCTATGACGATGTTTTTGTATTTGCCCCTGTCCCGGCTGTGATAGAACAGGCCGATGCCATTTTGGGATTCGATGGCTGTCTGAATTTCTTTGCAGGCCCGTCCAACCCCAATCTGCAAGCAAAAATGAATTTTTACAATGTCCATTATGCCTATACACACATTGTCGGAACATCGGGAGGAAACATGAACGACATGAAAGAAGCACTGGAAATAATGAGCAAAGGACTTGATCCTGCCGGTTTGGTAACTCATATAGGAGGACTTAATGCTGTGGCCGAGACAACATTAAATCTGCCGGAAATCCCGGGACGGAAAAAAACTCATTTATACACACATTAATATGCCACTTACGCCCATATCCGAATTTGCCGAAAAAGGTAAGGACAACCCCTTCTTTGCCAAACTGGCTGAATTGGTTGAAGCCAATAAAGGCTTGTGGTCGGTCGAAGCAGAAGAATATCTTTTAGCCAATGCACCGCAAAGAATTTAAAATAATTGAGTCCATGGCAGGTGCAGAGAGCAGAGGGTATGGCTCATCGGACAAAAGCATGGATATTGGACCCTTCAATTGGTTACTGACTTTGCAAAGGATTGAAAAAAGGAAAGATATAATCTAACGATCTATTGTAACAATAGAGCATTAGATTTTTAGATATAAGATTTAAGATGATTGCTACATCCTTGTTCTACTGCATTTTAACAGTCGAACCACTTTAGATGCAAACAATTGGTTTGCAGTGCATTGCAAAAGCTTAACGGAGTATTGTTGTAACTCTCGCATAATAAAAACTTTGCGTTTTTACGCCCTTGGGTTTAGGCTTTTTTTAATAATTTGTTTTGTTAGAAAACATCGATAAGTACAGTCTAAAAAGCATCTTTATTGCCAAACTCTTTGTTGTTTTAAATTTTTGCATCCTCATTAACAACGGGTTAACTCCGGTACAAAAATTTAAAACGCCTTGATTTTGACAAAAATATGTCTTTTTATACTACACTCATCGATTATTTGCACCTTTGCACGGGACAAAAAATAACAGCAATATGTATTATCTAGCAGATACAGCAAACATTAAAGAAATTGAGAAACTACTTCGTTACTTTCCACTTCAGGGAGTTACGACCAACCCTACCATTCTGGCGGCAGAAAACAGAAAACTGTCAAGGATTTTGCCGGAACTCGCCAATCTGATGGACGGAAAAATGCTTCATGTTCAGATGATTAGTGAAAAAGCCGAAAGAATGGTTGACGAGGCAAAAAAATATCGGGAAATTACGGCTGACAAGTGCGATTTTTATGCTAAAATTCCAATTACAGAAGAAGGATTCCGGGCAATACCGATGCTCAAAAAGGCCGGTTTTAAAATTACAGCCACAGCAATTTTCACCCATCAGCAGGCCTTAGTGGCTGCACGTGCGGGAGCCAATTTTGTAGCTCCGTATGTCAACAGGCTTGATAATATATCGTCACATGGCATTGAAGTGGTTAGTCATATTGTCAAAAGCTTTAACGATTTTAAACTGCCCACAAAAGTTTTGGCAGCAAGTTTCAAAACGGTAGACCAGGTCCACAGGGTGAGCCTCACCGGTTGTTACTCCGCTACCATTAGTTACGAATTATTGGAACGACTCCGAAGTCACCCCATGACAGATACAAGCGTGGAAGCTTTCTTGAAAGACGGCAAGAATTTATATGATATACCGTTCTAGTCTGCCTTATTTTCTGAATAATCCCTGGCTCCAATAGCGACTATGATTCAGAAAGAACTTATGTATAAATTTAACTCATATCCCAGGAACGGTGATTTGTAACCACCGTTCTTTTATTTTACTGACAAATAAGTAACAGTCGGTCAAAGCATACACTTCATAACTCTCTAATAAAATGACTTTGCGTCATTGCGCCTTTGCGTTTAAGGTTTCTAACGGTTTATTTATTAAAGAATTGTTCAGATAAAAATATTACTCCACTCTAAACCAGTCAAACTCAGCAAAACCGTCGCTCTCGCGTAAGTTGGGATTAATGGTGAAGATACCAACTTTGGCACCAATCCATAATCCTGGAACAGATTTGAATTGGTACTCACCCGCAATTTCCATAAACTCTCTATTGTCGAAGCTGTAGCTAAATTTGCATAATCCATTATCAACTTTAACTCTTAGGAAACAATGATCAGCATTAAATGGTATAGCAGCAATTTCTTTTGTCATATCCTGGCATTGATTATAGTCGCCTTCAAACAAACCAAGTTTTAGTCCGTCCTCTGAATTTTCCAGGGCAATATAGGCCCATTGTTTACCCATCACTGTCAGCCCTGCTTTTTCACCAATTAGCTCGGGGTTAAAACTTATTTTTGTTGTTGCTGTAAACGATGGGGCTGTAAATTTCTGAAGCAACAGATTCGGTACAAACCAGAAATTTCCGTTCTGAGTGGGATTCTTGACTGAATTCAGTCGGATCATCCCATCTGTTTGAGTTAGCGAATACCATTCCTTTTTAGGATTGGCCTGCCACTGCCATTGCAACCCCAATTTGTTACCATTGAATTCATCCGATGTTTGAGGAAGAGCTTCATTATTCACTTTTCCAACATTGGGTTTCTGATAAGTCATCACAGGTTCGCCAATTCCATCATCGTTAATATCTTCACCCATCAGAGGCCATCCATCTTCCCAAACTACTGGTTGAAGATGAACAATACGTCCCATAAAATAGCGACTCTGGAAATGAACAAACCACCATTCTCCCGATTCCAGTTCCACCAAGCCGCCCTGATGGGGGCCGTTGATTTCTGTATTTCCTTTATGCAAAACCACTTTTTCTTCATACGGGCCATAAATGTTTTCTGACCTCAAAACAGTTTGCCAGCCTGTAGGTACGCCCCCCGCAGGTGCCAGAATATAGTAGTACCCGTCTTTTTTCAAAAACTTGGGACCTTCAATAACAGGATTGGTTTCCTTATCCTTATATACAAGCTGACCGTTGTCTAATAACTGTCTGCCATCAGCACTCATCCGGTGAATGTATAATTCATCGCCACAAACCTTACTTCTGACCAGATAAGCATTACCGTCATCGTCCCAAAGCGGACAGGGATCTTCCCAGTTGGCAATATTTTCGATCCAATGCAGTTCCCACTCTCCCATTGGATCGTCTGTTTCGGCCATAAATAAACCATCATCAGGTGTACAAAAATAAACATAGAAGCGGCCTTCATGGTACCTCAAAGCCGGCGCCCATGCCCCCCGTCCATGCTGAGGCCTATCAAATTTTTCCAGTGGGAGTGCTTCATATACATGATTAACGATTTTCCAATTAACCAAATCCTTCGAATGAAGCACAGGGATTCCGGGCATACAGTTAAAACTGGAAGCTACCATATAAAAATCGTCCCTTACCCTAATGACATCCGGATCGGAATAATCGGCAAAAATGATGGGGTTTTTATAGGTGTCTTCATCAATGTTTGGGTTCCAAACCTGTGTTAAGGCAGGCAGTGCTACTAAAAATGTAACAACCAGAATCAGAGCCTTTTTAATTTCCATAATATCAAGTTTTAGTTGACGAAACAAGAATCTATTGCAGGAGTCTGAATGCAAAGACGTGAAGACGTAAAAGCTTGATAATAAAAGAGTTTAGATTTGCCTTATTAAATCAATCCCCTCTATTAAAAACTTTGCGCCTTTGCGCCTTTGCGTTTTTATTCGTTTCTACAAAACCTCTCAGAACTAAAAAGCCTCTTTCTCCAATGCAGTCAGGTCGGGCTTTGTTTTTGCAATCTCCAACGATTCTTCATAAAGCTTTTGGATGTTGCTAAGATCAATTTCCGAACCTTCACGAATAAAAACCGGAATCTTATGCATTGGTGTTTCCATATCAATCCATTGTCCGCCCTCATATACTTTACCTTCAGCACTCCAGGCATCCTTCCAGTTTTCACCGGCAGGAAGATAAAGTTTATGCGATGTTACACTTTTCTTCCAAATAGCAGAAACCAGAATTTCATTGCCATACATGAATGTTTGCCAATCGTCCCATGCTTCCTTCTGATCAGGGAATTGTAAAAACAATGGTCTTGCCATGGGCATTCCAGTTTCATTTGCGTTTAAAGCAAGTTCATAACTATAATCTGCCAGATTAGAGTGAAGTTTAGCATATAGTCTCCATATAGCAATTAATTCTTCATCATAACCTGGTTCTGAGTCCATACTCCAGGGGGCCAAATCTTCTGTGGGTCCAACCTCCATTATCGGATTAAAACAACCAAATGCCAACCAGCGAGCAAAAACTTCACGATCCAGGTCACCCTGCCAATATCCACCTATATCAGACCCCCAAACAGGAAAACCAATGACAGAACTACGCAACAGAGCAACTATGGCAGCCCGCAAACCTTCCTGAGGTGAACCAATATCACCACCCCAAAACGAAGTATATTGTGAACTTCCTGTATAACCGGCACGTGTCAGCAAGGCAAAGTCATCGCCATGAATCTTCCGGGCGCTTTCATATACTGTTTTTGCATATAATACGGGATATTCATTCCTGACTTCCCTGGCTGTACGACCATCAGCAAAAAGAATATCACGGGTTTCAGGAACCAACTCTTCCGAACGATCCAGTTTGAATCCGGCAACACCTTGCTTTAACACCTTTTCTAAACCATTCTCCTGCCACCATTTACAAGCTTCAGGATTAGTAAAATCGAGAAGTGCAATAGAGTCAGGCTTAACACCTCCAGCAGCACCTTTAATGGGAATAGAATACCCCTTTTCATCAGCGGTTTCTTGCATATCTCCAACAACCCATGGTGCTATCCATAGCATAAACCTGACATCACGTTCCTTTAGCCAATCTATCATCTCTTCGGCATTTGGTAATCGTTCATTATCCCATTCAAAATCAGCATAGCCATGATAACCTTTTGCCCAGGGCCTGTCAACCCAATAAACGCCACAAGGAATATCATAAGCCTCCATCATCAGTATATCTTCAACCAGCTGACTGTTGTAGGGTGCATTCACTTTAGTTCCATCATAATATTCATCCAGATGAACATGATTATCGCGCCATCGCCACGGCTGAAATGCCCACTTTGGCGGAACCAAAACAGATCCGCTATTTAAAGTGTGCTGTTTTACAATATCGGCAGGGTTGGACGATGTATAAAATTTTGCTGAAAATGATGGCCCTTCAAATGCTATTTGTACCAAATCAGGGTTTGACTTACAAAAATCATAATGCCCCGGCCAGGTTCCCTCCACAAACAATCCGTAATTACTTGATGAGATATAAAACGGGGCATACAACGAAAGCGTCGGTTTGATAAGCATATCAACCGCTTCGCCACGTAAATTCATCGCTGTTTCGATGCCTTCTTTCCAGGATTCTTTTTGATTTCCATCCACAGTTCGTTCAAAAAGTCCTGTAAAATATTCATCATCTGAAGCCGACAAACCAAATCCCCACTTCAAAATATCTTCAGCAGGATTGCCCTTCAAGGAAAATGTGTAATGTTCATCAGCAGTTTCTACCGCTAATTCTATCACACGGTTTTCTTGTTCCCATTTAGCGTAATAAGAAGAATCTTTCCAGGTTTCTTCATCGGGAAGCTCATTGATCCAGTTACGTCCCGATTCAGTATCAAAAAATAAAGCCCCTTCTTCTCCGCTGATAATTAATGGATTTGACAGATATTTAAGGTCAAGTTGGATAGCAAGCTGTCCATCATCATTAATATATGACCGACTGATTTTTTCTTGTTGACAGGCTGATGTCAACAAAATAACAATAAAAAGCAATAAATACTTTTCCAAATTTTTCATAGCGCTAAATATTAAATTTTTAGATGTAAGATGGTTCATATTCACAGGTAACAACTTAATAGTCAATTAAAAAAGTCTAAAAATCAGAATTCAGATTTTCCCACTTCACATTCCACTTTCCGTTTTTCGGGAACCCGGGATTTTGGGTATCACATCCATCCCATCCCGCACACATCAAGGCAATAGCTTTCAGGAAACCACCATTTCCCGGAAGGTATATTTTCAACCTGTCATCCTGATAATTATGACCATTCTTCAGATAGGTATTCTTTTGCACGTTCATTAGAAGGGCGTTAAGGGCAATTTCAGGCTCATTCAGGCGTGTTGCACACATGGCAACCATTGGATAATCCCACCCCCAGGTGTGTTCCCAACTCCACCGCTTCATCACCATTTTCAAAGTATTGTGCATAATAGCTGTATCCACTTTATTCCAAAGTGGTAACATGCCATAGGTACCTAGTACCATTGGATGATCACGCATATTTTCCGGATTGGTATAAGAATCCGGTGCATTGCCAATTCCCAGATAAACATTTTCGGCTGAAACAGGAGTAATTAAATTGGTTCGAACCTTTTCCCATTCTTCATCAAAATTCTGGTTTAACCGCTTTTTCCATTTCTGAGCTGTTGTCAATCCCCAATGCCAGTAAGCCAATTCGAAGGGAGGATTTTCTGTTGTTTCACGGTTCCAATGTTCCTGTGCAGGAATTAAAGGCGGCTTAAGTTGATACGTATCCGATGAATCATCATAAACAGCGAAGTCGGCCATAAAATCGGCCGTTTCAAACACCAGGTCGGCGTACTTTCCGAGGACTTCATCTGTTGGATTAGCCAGATATTGCTGTTCGGCAAGATAAATCAGATGCGGTTGTTGCCATATTAAATAAGAACCAATAAAAGACGGGCTGTTAAACCCTTCCGGCCCTGTCATTTTTGGCCAACGAACGCCTTCATACCCCTGCAATCGGGTAAATTCTTTAGCCTGCTCATAAATATCGCTATAATACGACAGTTGGTTTTCAACATACCCGGATCGCTGCCAGTTGTAATAATGAGCACTGTGCCACCAAATCATTTCCAGATGGAATTTTCCGAACCAACTGTTAAAAGTCAGACCGGTCTCTTGTGGTGGTAAATTTCCCGAACCATTTATTTTCGTCAGATATTGCGATAAAACGGTACGTCTTTCCAGCTCTTTTGCCCTGGGATCTGTGCATTCGGAAAAATCAATGGCGCCACCTGTGGTCCAGAATTCTTCCCATTGCTTCAGGTTATTTTCTTTAGTTGCCTTAAAATCGGGCAATTCCGAATCAATTGTCGACGAAGAAAACAAACAGGAAAAATCAAAAGATTGCTGATTCGCATTTGGTGTCAAAAGAAATTCGTGTTCTCCTGTTTTTTCCAATCCTGCACTCCCCGTCCAGGTAATACCTGTATAATATGTTGTAGAATCAAGTTCGCGTCGAATAAAAGCAGAAGAATCAGTAGATTTAACCAGATTAGAAGAATGCTTTTCAGGCGAACTAGAATCATATCCAGGATGAGTATGAACCGGAGCACCATAAGGGAAAAGCCATTCAACTGACAATTGTTGACTTTTGATCAGGGGAGATTCGATTCTCGCAGAAACCAAATCTTTTTCCTGATGAACAAAAACCTGAACTTTAACAGGCTCTCCTTCAATTTCGAACTCACTTTCTATTTCACCCTTCCATAAGTCGAGTTTTTGATTGGGATTTTGAACATCATCAATAACTATTTCTTCACCATCGGACTTTGTAATTTTCAGACGAATTATCCCCAGATGAAGACGGTGTGGATTTGATCTGAAATAATTAGCCGCTTCCATGGCTCCTGGCGATGTTCGGAGTTGATCTTCGTAAGGCACCTCTCTCCCGTCAACATCCCAATAGAGATAGGTTTCATATCTCTCAAAATCCTTACTATTTGGAACTGAATGCCACCCCCGGTTAGACATGGTACCAAGTGGAATGCCCTTTTCATAATCTTTAAAAAAAGTTTGAAGTCCGGTAATATCAGTTGTAAACGCAAAATTACCGTTACCAACAGACAATGGGGTCATCGGGTCAAATTTTTCAACTGAAATATTATGACGATTTACCAGAGCATACCTGTCAATCGACTGTGTTTCGGGTTGCGAATGGCATGATACGAGTATCAAAAAAATTAATACTATAAAAAAAGTTGAAATAATATAGAGACTTTTTTCTTTTAGGATGTTCATAGGATAAAATTTATCAGGATGAAATATAGTACAGATCAGAATAATAAATATCACTGCTGTCCGACAAAAAAACA
>NZ_AHZV01000343.1 GCF_000250735.1 Anaerophaga thermohalophila str. Valhall | reverse complement strand
AACAGTGATCTTGTATCTAAAAATCTAACGATCTATTGTGTTTATAAATTCGCAAAGATTTTTACAATATGTGTGTCTGTTCAGAAAGTGCCAGTTGCAAGGCTTTCGAAGCCGCCAAAAACGGAGTTTACTTTTCGTAAATGAGTATTTTGGCGGCAAGCGTAACACAGCAAATGGTACTTAATGGACAGAAGACACTATTTATCATCAGGAACTACAACCGTCTCCTGAACAATAGCTGAAACCTGGAAAAAACCTAAAGCTCCGTTGCTGATATTTCCGGTAATGGTCACTCCTGCCGGAGGGGTAAACGGGTTGTATCCTACTCTGTTTTTTTCTGCCGCCTGCACAAAATCGTAGTACTGCCCGCTAACCGACAAAACATATACATCTATTGTATCACCGGGGTTGGCTTCAATATTGCCAAAGATTACAGCATCCTCGAGCCAGATATTATTGGTGAGCTGATCGGTATATTGCGACCATACACTTACAGAGTCGTATGGCACCTCATTTATGGCATATTTGGCGATAAACCTTTCATTTTCGCGTTCGTTGTCTTTGATCCACGCAGTTATTTCATAAATGCCTGCATCTTCATCTTCCCAACGATCGGGTTGAACTTTTACTGAATGTATGTTGACTGAAGGCGGCATGAGCGATTGTGCTTCATAGATTTCTCCCTCTATGCTGATGCTAAGATTATAGGTAGTATCTATTCCCGGCTGAAAGTCCTCAGGAGCCTGATAGATGCCGTCTCTGATGTGATTGAATGTGTAGGTATTATTTTCATCGCTCACTGTAACTATGGCATTTTCAATTACAGGGTATTCAGTGCCATCCATGTATGGCGCAGTGCGGGTAAGTTCAATCTGCCTGTAATCGGGATGGTTCCCCAGTACGCCATATACAACGGGAAGCTTATCGTTCAGGGTTTCGATCTTCGGATCAAATTGCACTCTTTCACAACTGATGATTATGAGTGTTGTCGTAAATATGCAGATTAATCTGTTTATGCCTGATGCCATGATAATTCGATATTAAAATTTGAAATTATAGGTAACGGATGGAACAATTCGAAACATTACTGTCTTGTACGCATTTATTTTATTCGGGGTGTCCGGGTCTTCTTCGAATTGCACCGAATAGGCATTGGCCCGGTTGTAGGCATTATAGGCACCTATGTGCCATTCGCCTTCCCACTTTCGACCAGGTTTGTCTTTATTTTTAATGGAGACAGCCACATCGAGCCGATGATAATCGGGAAGGCGCGAACTGTTTTTATCGCCATAAACGGGAAGACTCGACTGTGCATGTTTGAAACGCATTGTCGGATAAGTAATGGGTGCTCCCGTACGGTAGTTCCACACCGAAGAAATGTTTATACGATTCGATATCCGGTAATTGAGAACGATATTAAGGTTGTGTGGGATGTCGTAATTGGCCGGATATTTCCTTCCGTTGTTGATATCAGGAATTTTCCTTCGGGCCTTAGACCAGGTATAGCCCAACCATCCGTTTAGACGGCCTTCATTCTTTCTTAGTAAAAACTCAATTCCGTAAGAATAAGCCTTGCCAATTCTGATTTCTTTCTCCAACTGGTCATTGAGCATCAGATTGGCATTGGCGTCAAAGTCTATCTGGTTGTCCATCCACTTGTAGAATGTTTCAACAGATGCCTCGTACTGGTTGTTATTGAAGTTTCGAAACCAACCGGCAGAGATTTGATCGCACTTCTGTGGTTTTACGTATTCCGATGCAGGGAACCACACATCCAGAGGCGTGCCGGCTGTTGAATTGGAGGCCAGTTGAATGTATTGGTAAGTTCGGCTGTATGAACCTTTTATCGAGGTATGTTCATTGAGCATGTAGCGGGCACTAAATCTGGGCTCAAACCTTGTGTAAGTATTAAAGATGTCATTGTTTTTGTAATGTATGGTATCTGTTACTTCGTAATCTTCATTGATACGAAAGACCGTTGCTTTTCCGATATTCTGGAAAGCCGACATTCTCAATCCGGCATTAACACTTAGTTTAGCACCAATTTTTTGTTCTGCCAGAAGATATGTCCCATATTCCATGGCTTTATTGTCGGGTACTTTATAGTCGCTGGGCTGATCCGACACCTCGAAACGTCCGGGCTGAATAAAATGGCGAATGGCCTGGGCACCAAAACGAATCTTTGAGGATGGGGAAAGAAACCAGGTGAAATCATATTTGGCACTCAGGTTTTCAAGATAGGATGTCCAATTGTAATCGGGGCTTCCTTCGTTTATCTCTACCTGGTAATTGTATTTTGAATAGAGCAATGTCAGATTAGAGAAAAGCCTGTCGCTGAATAAATGATTCCATCGAAAAGTAAAGGTGGCATTTCCCCAGTTCATACCAAAATCATCAGCATATCCGTAAGCGTCTTTGCCAAAATATCCGGAAATAAAAAACCGGTTATTACTGTTTAGTTCATAATTGGCTTTGGCATTAAGGTCGTAAAAATACAGTTTGTTGTTGTTGATCGATGAATCGGAAGACAGCTTCAGGAACATGTCTGCATAAGTGCGTCGACCTGAAATTATGAATGAACCTTTGTCCTTTTTTATGGGGGCTTCGAGTGTGAGACGGCTGGCAATGATTCCGATGCCCCCTTCGGCTTTAAATTCTTTGGTGTTTCCGTCGCGCATCCTCACATCCAGTAGGGAAGATAAACGGCCACCTGCCGAAGCCGGAATATCACCTTTGTAAAGTGTCACATCCTTAATGGCATCGGCATTAAAAACCGAGAAGAACCCCATGAGATGACTTGGATTATAGACAGTAGCTTCGTCCAGAAGTACGAGGTTTTGGTCTGTTGCTCCCCCTCTCACGCTGAATCCGCTGCTTCCCTCTACCGGTGTCTGAATTCCAGGCATCATCTGTATGGATTTCATTACGTCGGATTCGCCTAACAGCACCGGCATGGTTTTTATGGTTTTGGCGTCCATTTCAACCATTCCCATTTGTGTACTGCTGATATTATGGTTGGCTGCCCGGCCTCTGATTTCTACGGCATTTAGTTCAATGTTTTTTGGAATCAATTCAATGTTGAGTTTTTGATTTTCAGAAACATTTACGGTCTTTACCTGATCCTGATAGCCGACGTATGAGAACTGAATTGTATATTTCCCTTTGGGAAGTGTCAGAGAATAAAAACCGTAAGCATTTGTAGCTGTTCCTGATTGCAGCTCCTGAACGTAGAGGGTAGCTCCTATAAGGGTTTCGCCTGTTTTACTGTCTTTGATATGACCACTCAATGTAACGTTGGTCTGAGCCTCTGTATTATCACTAATCAATAAAAGGATAAAACAGGCAATAAGTGTTTTTATCTCCATAAATTACGGCGGGTTTTTGTGTTTAATAAATTTCGGCACAAAATAAACCTGAATATTTATTTGCCCCAAATTTTTATGGTGAACAACGGTATAAGACTGGTGAAGTGCGAAAAAGGGGAAATGGTTTATTTTGCTAATTTTGCGGTCTGTTTTAGGTCTGATGAGAAGGTGGCAGGATTGGAAGGCATGGGGCATGGAGCAAGGTGATTACGGTTGTCTTTGACCCGGGAAGGGGGAGACAGTTGGATAAAAAGGGAGAAAGCAGAAGGCAGAAGGCAGAAATAATAAATGCCTTTGGAGTCATATCACTCTGTATGAGAAAGAGTGCAATAAACATAGCTGCGTAAACTCTTTATTATGAAGAAAAAACGAAAATCAGTGATGCCTGGTGCATTATGTTATGCTTGACGCTAATTGATGAACAAATGTGGTTAATATTAACGCTTTTTTCAGCATTTTTTCTTGGCTTCTACGATATACTCAAAAAAGTATCCCTACGCGACAATGCCGTATGGCCGGTATTGTTTTTCGGAGCTTTGACGAGTACATTCATATTCCTTCCTTTGGTTTTGCTGTCAGAATATGGTATTTTGGAAAGTGGAGATATAGTTTTTGTACCCCGTCTTAATACGCGTGAACATTGGATGGTACTATTGAAAACAACCATTGTTTTGACTTCGTGGGTGTTCAATTATTTTGCACTGAAACATCTGCCACTTACCATTGTTGCGCCAGTAAGAGCTACCGGGCCCCTTTGGACACTGATCGGTGCCATCGTTATTTTCGGTGAACAATTAAGCGGGCTTAGATGGGCAGGATTACTGCTGACGCTCTTTTTCTTTTTTCGTTTTTCCACTGTTGGAAAAATGGAGGGACTATCGTTTCGTAAAAACAAGTGGATGTGGTTTGTGATAATCGGAACGCTTGCCGGTGCTGTCAGTGCCCTCTACGACAAGCATATCCTTCGTCAGGTAGATCGTGTTGCGGTGCAAGCCTGGTTTTCCTTTTACCAGGTAGTGTTATTGCTGCCTGTTTTGTGGTTTGTCCGTCGCAAGCGACCCTCCCGTACGCCTTTTTTCTGGCGTTGGACGATTCCGCTCATTGGTCTTTTTCTGGTGATTGCCGATTTTCTCTATTTTTATGCCATTAGTGAGCCTGAATCGTTGATTTCAGTCATCTCAGCACTACGACGTAGCAGCGTAATTGTTCCCTTCGTATTTGGAGCCTTAATGTTCGGTGAAAAGAATGTGAAGAAGAAGGCTTTATACCTTGGGGGCATTCTTATAGGAATTGCATTGTTGTTATTAGGTTAAAACACAAAAAACACCACAACGCCTGCAACAGCGATAAAAGCCCCGATAACTTCTTTTGTAGTAATTTTTTCTTTAAAAATGTATCGGGCGGGCAGGATGATCATCACAGGCGTCAGTGCCATCAGCGTTGAGGCTATACCGGTAGAGGTGTATTTTACTGCCAGCAGGCTGAATGAGACCCCTAAAAACGGACCGAAGAAGGCACCGATTGAGATGCTCCCCATGGCCGATTTATTTTTCAAAGCCTTCCGGACGTTACCCCAACGACGCATGAAGAAAAATACAATCGAAAAGCCTGCTATTCCGGCTATTACCCTTATCTGGGTCGACATAAAAGCATCCAGTTTGCCCATTCCCAGTTTGCTCAGCACCAAACCTAAAGCCTGACCGGCTGCGCCGCCGAAAGCCAGCAGAAGTCCTGCCACCGGAAAGTTGAGTGAAAAACGCTTTCCTTTTACCGGTCGCGCCAGTACAACCAATGCAATACCGCTAATTGTAAGTATCATCCCTAAAATATTGATGAGAGTCATCCGTTCTCCCAGAATAATCAGTCCGAAAAGAGCTGTAAGCGGAGGGGTAAGCGACATAATGAGCATCGACACGCGCGCGCCGACTACCACGAAAGCCTTAAACAACAACAAATCACCAATAACGAAGCCGACCAGTCCCGACAGACTTAACCACAGCCAGGCATGTGAACCTGCATCTGCCGGCCAAAAATGCCCTCTTGTTATGGTCGTAAACAATCCAAGCAATACCAGTGCCATAACCAATCGGATTAAATTGACCGACAATGAGCCTACTTTTTTTCCGGCCGATTCGAAAGCCATGCTTGTAGCTGTCCAGCATATTGCTGTAACAAGGGCCGATAGTTCACCGAGATGACTTGTGATATATTCCATCTTGTATT
>NZ_AHZV01000344.1 GCF_000250735.1 Anaerophaga thermohalophila str. Valhall | reverse complement strand
GCAAAAAATTTTTACAATATGTGTGTCTGTTCAGAAAGTGCCAGTTGCAAGGCTTGCGAAGCCGCCAAAAACGGAGTTTACTTTTCGTAAATGAGTATTTTGGCGGCAAGCGTAACACAGCAAATGGTACTTTATGGACAGACACTTTTTAGACTGTACTCATTAATAAATATCTAATAAAAGTATCTGACAAACTGAAGATAGAAAAAAGCAAGTCAATGAAACAAGTTCCGGATAACCGCTACCAGTTCCATTGGGCCTTGAAAAATTAATTTTATACTAATGAAACGAGCATGACAAAAATTCCCTCATGAAGAGTATGTACAAATACTTGCATGTGAGTTCCATTAAGGCAATAACTTAAGTAAACTATATTCTGATGAAACGAGCATGACAAGGGTTGTCACTAAAGAACATGTATAAACTTCAATCATGCGAGTTCCATTCGGCCAATGACTTAAATAAATTTTATACGAATGAAAATAAAGTCAATATTAATAGCCAACCGGGGCGAAATTGCCATACGGATAGCCCGAACGGCACGTAAAATGGGGATTAAAACATTCATGTTTCTAACCCATGAGGAACCCAACGCCAATTATTTGAAACATGCCGATGAAATTATAGATGTTTCAGAAGAAACGTTTTATAATATTTTTACCAACATTGATAAAATAATAGAATCTGCACTTAAATACAACATCGATGCCATACACCCCGGCTATGGCTTTTTGTCTGAAAACCCTGCCCTGGCAAGGGAGTGTAAGCATAACAACATTGTTTTTATCGGGCCTTCCGACAAGCATATTGACCAAATGGGTAATAAAGGTGTGGCTCGCGACATTGCAATTAAAAACAATGTGCCGGTTTTACCCGGCAGTACCGGAATTATAACTTCGCAAACGGAAGCAGAAAAAACAGCGGCTTCCATTGGATATCCGGTCATTATTAAGGCTGTGGCAGGTGGTGGAGGTAAGGGGATGCGGGTTGCCCGTAACAAAGAAGAACTACCGCGCATGTTCAATGCCGCGTCCAAAGAGGCCATGTCCATTTTTGGAAACGCTGCCGTTTTTATCGAAAAATACGTGGAAAATCCGCGTCATATAGAGTTTCAGGTACTGGCCGATCAGCATGGTAATGTGGTGCATCTTTTCGAGAGAGAGTGTTCTATTCAACGAAAACATCAGAAACTCCTGGAGGAGGCTCCGTCACCTGCTCTGGATGAGGCCACCAGAGAAAGAATGGGGCGCGATGCCATAAAATTGTGTAAAGCAACCGGATACTACAGCGTGGGTACAGTCGAATTTCTTGTGGATGAACACCTGAACCACTATTTTATGGAGATGAACACCCGGATACAGGTGGAACATCCGGTGACAGAAGAAATTACCGGTGTTGACCTTATTGAACAACAAATCAGGGTTGCCGATGGTGAAAAACTTTCTCTGGCGCAAAAAGATATAAAACTAAAGGGATGCGCCATTGAGTTTCGGATTAATGCGGAAAATGTACAATCCGATTTTTCACCCGAGAACGGGATATTGGAGAAAATTAAGTTCCCCTCAAAACGTCGTGTTCGTGTCGACGCCGGCTATGTCGACGGAGATATTATTCCTTCGTGTTACGATTCCCTGGTTGCCAAACTGATTGTAAAAGGAAGTGACCGGAAATCGGCATTAAAGACAGCCATTAGCGCTATTAATGGCATTCAGATCAAAGGGGTGAAGACTACCTTGCCTTTTTTTAAAATGGTACTGAATAACAACTCGTTCAGAGATGGAGTCTATTCTACCGCTTTTATTGAAAAAGAACTGGAACAAAATTTTTATCAGGAAGACAATGAAATGGTGGCTGCAATTCTACTGGGGATGACAGAGTATTTAAACGAGATTGAAAGCATCGATCATGCAGAAATTAGAGAAAAGAATGTGAGTCCGTGGCTGTTCAGCAGATTTTTAAAGAAATAGAGTGGCAATTAGCAGTTGGCAGTGGCAGTTAACAGTGAGAAGAAGTTGAAATCTTAAAACTCAATAGCTCACAAGCCTGTTCATTGAAATTATTAAACATTTCAGCATGCCTCTGTCCATCTGAGAATGTATTCCGGGATGAAAGCCCTGCCAAATAAAGCTCAACGGCAACGCCTTGAGAAAAAAATGATTAAAGTTAGTTTTAAAATTTATCCAGATGAGAGCAAAAAGTACCAAATACATTATTCTGGCCGATGACAAAAAAATACCGGTAGAAGTGAACAAGGGCGTTATTCAGAAAATCGGAAATCAACAACATGAGACATCCATCAGAAAGGTCGATGACGATGAATACATTATTGAAGTCGATGGCAAAAAGCACACCGGTGAGATGATTCGGATCAGACAGAATAAATGTATCATATCGGTAAACGGGAATACCTACAGCTTTGAGATCACAACAGAATCATCGCATCGCCGGACAAAAAAGATAAAAGAAGAATCTGCAAATGCATCCCTTAAACTGGCAGCCCCCCTTCCCGGAAAGATAGTTGAGGTGATAGGAAAACGAGTAGCCATTAAACCAATTTGTGATGCTTCCCTTCCCGGAAAGATAGTTGAGGTGATAGCTGAAAAGGGTCAAAAGGTAAAAAAAGGCGAGGCCGTCCTGATTCTGGAAGCCATGAAAATGCAAAACGAAATACAAAGTCCTGTCAACGGAACCATTAAAGGCGTCAACGTCCGTAACGGAGAATCGGTGATGAAAGATCAGACCTTAATGGATATCAGTCCGGAATAAACGAATTTTACAGCTTTAGTGTTACAATATATACCGAACTCATCAATCATAAAATAACGTGCCATGAATCGGTGCCGGTCTATAAAGTAGGAAAAGTTTCCTACTTATCATGTGTCTGTTCAGAAAGTGTCATTTACAAGGCTTGCAAAGTCCGAAAATAAGGAGTTTACTACACGTAAATGAGTAATTTTCGGACGAGCACAACACAGTAAATGGCACTTTTATGGACAGACACGAATTAGTGATTCCTGGCACGTTATTTTATATGTGGCCTAACACTAATTCCCTAAGAGAATGTTTAAACCCACACTCACATTTCGTCCCTGATTATAGAACCCCAATGGCTTCAATGTGGAAAGATGATCATAATACTGAGTGTCAAAAATATTATTGATCGCCAATGTCAATTCCAATGCCTGTTCCCAAATATTAAAATTACCGTTGATTGTGGCATTTACTATGGTGTATCCGTCGGTAGGTGTTTCAGTGGCCGCCTGATGATCCTGTTTTAATGCCGTTAGTGCTGAAATTTTTACTGTTGGATGTATGATAACTCCCATTTTGTTTTTTGATGCTCTCACTTCGTATCGAAATTTCCCGGCAGGAATAAATGGCAAATAGTCATCGTTATCCTTTTTTCCGGTAACCGTCGACCAGGTACCCTTAAAATGTAGCCAGGGCAGCGGTTCGGGGTGAATATGAAGACCGGCTTCTGCACCATATAATTTTGCGTTGGTTTGTGAAAATTTATAGACAGGCACATCGTCGTCAGTCACCTCATTTGTTGGCGCAATAAAGATGTAATCATTGATGCGATTGTAAAAGATTGCTGCATCGAAGGATGCAAAAACGCCATGATAATGGGCGCTTAAATCTGTTTCCCAGGCATCTTGAGGGGTTAAATCGGGATTTCCTGTTTCATATCGATTGCCGTGAGTACCATTGGAAGTAAGCTCCGAAAGATTTGGGACACGGTAAGCCTTAGCCACATTGGCCCGGAAGATCAATTTGTGATTCAGAGTATAAGTTGCGCCAAGAGAACCGTTTAGACTTGAATAATCTTTTGAAACGGGAGCATGAAAGTTATCCGATTCTTCTGTTCCAAGTGCAAATGTTTCGGTATCAAAAATATCATAGCGCAAGCCTCCCTGAATTTTGAAGGCATTCCATGGCGAGTATTGTGCAAGAAACAGCACGCCAAAGTTACTGACATCGGCATCGGGCAGAAACTGAGACGGTCTCTCATTAAGATTCCTGTTGGTCTGGCTCATTCCCTGAAGGCCAAATGTGTAATCAGTTTTTTGGCCGGAGGAAAAGTTAAGTTTTGACTCATAAGTGAATGTGTTTAATCGCATTTCAACATTGGGAATGTTCATTGTGGTTTGAAGCTTACGAAGAGCGCTTTGCCATGCCAGATTAGTCTCCCATTTAAAACGTCCCAGGAAAACGGTGTTTCTGGAATTGATCAGATGATGATCCAAATCCTGATACCAGATTCTGTTTTTCCTGTTTCCTCCTGTTGCCAGGGCCTGAGCGGCGGGAACCGACATTCCTAATTGTTGTTTGTAATAGTCATAAAAAATCCGGAATGTGCCTGTTTTTCCAGTGTATCCTGTGTTTGAACTAAGTGACCATTCGTTAAACCGTGTATTTGGAACATATTCGCCACCTCCCTGTTTGTAATCGGCATGCGTTTTTTGGTTGGCACTGATGCTTCCAAACAAATGCTCCGAAGTTCCTTTAATTCCAAGACCGTTATCCATGCCTTTGGTGTTAGAGTGAAGCCGGGTTTCATAATATCCTCGGATACTGCCTGTCGGAGCGGGCTTTTCTTTGGTGAAATTCAGAACTCCTCCAATGGCGTCAGAGCCATAAAGCAGCGATGCTGGCCCTTTGATGATTTCTACTTTGTCGATATCATTACCGGATACCCCAAGCGGGTGGTTTTCGCTGTATTGATAATTCTCAACGCGCACACCGTTGTTCAGAACAAGAATGTCGTTCATCGACAAACCGCGAATAACCGGTTTGGCTACTCCCTGACCTTTGGCAATCATTTCTACTCCCGGAACCGAAGTCAATGCTTCCATGAAATTTGGTGTTCCCGATTGACGAATATCCTTGTTATTCAGAACTTCTATTTTTACTGCATTGTCGTGCTGTGCCGATATCCCGATTCCCGTAACGACCACTTCCTGTGATTCGATTACAGCCGGTTTCAGTGAAACGTTGAGGGTAGTAAGCTCTCCTGGCGTTAAAGTCACTTCTTTCACTTCGGTATTGTAGCCCAAAAATGAATATTGAATTTTCGTATTGCCCGATGGCAGGCTTGTAATTATATAATGGCCGTCATTATCGCTAACGGTTCCTTTATTTTGTTCAGGGAGGAAAACAGTAGCTCCCGGAAGTGGTTTTCCTTCCTTGTCAGTTATAGTACCGGCAATGCGGGTTTGCGCATGAATTGATGTATATTGTATTCCAATCAGGAATAAAAATATTATTTTGTACATAATTATTGAATTTGAATAACTCCGTTATAGGACGGGCAAAATGCTAATAGGAACCCTGACAGGTGTCATGAATGTCAGGTAACCCAATAGTAATTCATGACCGCATGTCAAGGCTCAAAAGACAACAATAACAAAATATGTCTTATCCTTAATTTTGCCAATCCTGAATGATGAAAATTTGATATTTGTGTTTCTTCTATGTTCTGGCGAAAGAATGGGGAGGAGGCCGGGCAAAGAGATCGCCCTGAGGTATATCTTCACAGTATTCTGAATGGAATGGTATTACTTGGTCATTGGTAGGTCTTTCTTCTGTAGAATATATCGGTACATGATCATTATAGAAAAAAGAAAATTCAGTTGTACAAATCAGACATTTATCATGATGATTGTGAAAATGATTTTCTGTTTTTGCATCACAGTGAAAGTGATCTTTGTGATGATGAAAAGTTTTTGCAAGACCGGGAATAAGAAATATTCCGATAAGCAAAAAAGATAATATTTGCTTTTTGAGCTTTGTCATTTGAGATTCGTGTGTGTCATTTTTGCTTGCCAAATATGTATTCACTCGCAAAGTCTCTTTATTTGCCAAATTTAAGGGTTATTGTTTGATTTATTAAAAATGCTTGCAATGCTTACCAGTTCAAAAATTATTTTTTTGTTAATATTGCTTTCTAAACGCTTCACGTTCTATTATTGAATTTTTTTTGCAACCTAAAATACCGATACAATGATCCTGCTTAGTAAGTCGATGTATTCAAAAGCTACAAATGCTCTGAAAAAGGTAAAAATCAATAATCTGTTTGCCCGGTCTGTTATAGAACAACATGTTTCGGGAAAGGTTTATGCTGACAATGCAGATAATCCGACCTCCTTTTATGTTATACATCCTTACGGTATGTCTTTATTGTTCGGTGATCATCACAATAAGGATTTCAATCAATGGTTTCTTGAATATTCCCTCAATACCGGGCAAATTCGTAACGGCGTTGAATGGATGCAGGCCTATCCCCGGGAATGGGATAAGGAATTGAAGAAGTTATATGGAGATCGCCTGGTAAACTCTGGAAACTGTATTACCGATGAAATGAAGGGAACAATTGTTTTGAATACACGCATAAATTTTAAATTCAACCGATCGAAGTATCAATCTTTAAAGAAACGGGTCGTTCCTGATGAGATGAAACTTGTATCAGTAGACGGGAATCTTTTTCATAGAATGGTGGGAAGTGTAGTTCCATCAAAGTTCTGGGATAATGCAGATGACTTTTTGAGAATGGGAAAAGGGTTCAGCCTGTTGGATAATGACCTTCCTGTAGCCACAGCTTATTCTGCATTTGTGCATGATAATCAGTTGGAGTTGGGTATTGAAACGCTTGAAAATTATAGGGGGCAAGGACTAGCTTTCTATGTTTGTGCTGCATTGATCGACTATTGTCTTGAAAAGGGAATTGAACCGGTATGGGCCTGCCGTTTAGAAAATACAGGATCATACAAACTTGCACAAAAACTGGGGTTTGATCCTGTGATGGAAATACCATATTACAAATTGAGCAGATAAAGCACCAAATCAAACGAGTCCCGATTTGACCTTAAAATACAAATTTTATATGAATAGGATTAAAAACAATATTATTCCCTTTTATTCTCCTTTTGAAAAATATCTGATAAAATCAAAAAATTGCTATCTGTTTGATTCTGATGGAAATAAATATATAGATTTTGAGGCGGGAGTTTGGTGTGCCAATCTTGGGCACAGCAATCAACGTATTGTTCAGGCAATGGAAAATCAGATTAAGAGGTCGATTCATCATGGTTATCTTTTTAAAAGCGAGGAGGCTGAGCGATTATCAATTAAACTTCAATACCTGACAGACCTTGTCAATAGCGCGAGTGTGTTTTTGAGTTCAGGTTCCGAGGCAGTAAATCTTGCTATTACAATTGCGGAAAAGTTAACGAACAGAAAAAAGATATTGAAAATTGATCATTCTTATCTTAGTGCATTTGGGCCGGGGCATATTATGGCAGGGGAGGAATACCAGATTACCATTGGTCTGAATGATTGGAAAGCTATAAAGCATATTGATTTTTCCGGGATATCTGCTTTTTTGGTGGAAACAGGAGGGGCATCATTAGGTGTAGTGCGTTTTCCTGAAAAATACTTTCTGGAAGAATTGGTGAGGTTGGCTTCAAAAAACGGATGTCTTATTGTAGCCGAGGAAGTGACTACCGGAATGGGACGAACAGGAAAGTGGTTCGGATTTCAGCATTATGATTTTGCGCCCGATATTGTTGTGACCGGGAAAGCTTTGGGAAATGGATATCCGGTAAGTGGAGTTACCATTAATGCAAAAACTCTTGAAAAATTTAATAACAATTATTTCAGATATATGCAGTCACACCAGAACGACCCTTTGGGATGTGCGATCGGCCTTGAAGTGATTGATGTAATGGAATCAGACAATATTTTGAATCAAGCCTGTATCACAGGAGATTATTTTATCGCCTCTCTCCACAAGGTTTGGTCAAGACATCCTGACGTTATAAAGGATATTAGGGGTAGAGGGCTGATGTTGGCCATGGAATTTGATGCAGATATTGACGGCAAAAAAATATGGAATGGGTTGTTTGAAAAAGGGGTCGTCACCGGGTTTAATAAAAACACTTTAAGATTTCTTCCTCCGTTGGTAATTGAAAAGGAGGATATTGATTTGCTGCTAAATGTTTTGGATGAGTTGTTAAAATATCCCACAAAATAAAAAGTTAAAGATGAGCTACTATTTTGTTGCCAACATTGATATCAGAGATAATGATGAGTACCGGAAATACATTAATAAAGCCGGGGAAGTCTTCCGCGGATACAATGGCAAATACCTTGCTGTTGATAGCAGCCCAATCCTTCTTGAAGGTGAATACAGCTATTCGCGTACTGTTATAATATCGTTTGAGACTCGTGAAGATTTTAATAAGTGGTATTATTCCAGTGATTATCAGGAAATTTTAAAACACCGGCTGAAAGCCGCGCGGTGCGATACAGTGCTTGTTAGGGGGATGGATGAATGATATCAAAACATGTTTGCAAATTTTAACGAAATTTGTACTTTTGAGGACCTTCAGACTTCTTAATGAAACGAGCATGGCAAGGATTGCAACAAAAAGAATATGTATAAATGCTTGCATGCGAGTTCCATTTGACCATAATAAACAAATTTTATACGAATGAATGAATGGACTTAACGAAAAAGAGCTGTTAAAAAGATTATGTCGTGGTGATGAGAGGGCCTTCGGTACGTTGTTTTCGGCCTATTATGATCGGCTGTATTATTTTTCATTGCATTATCTTAACGACAATGAGGCTTCGAGGGATGTCGTGCAGGATTTGTTCTCAGAATTATGGGAAAGAAAGGAAAAATTTAAAAATATTGACAATTTATCTGCCTGGCTTTATTCCATCGCGAAAAATTTGTGCTTGAAAAAAATGGATCATTTGAAGGTAGTTCGGAAACATTCGGATTATCTTAAATACCGTGAGCTTTGTATTAATCAGAATTCACTGAATGAACTGGATACTTCGCCGGTAATCTTTAATGAGATAAACGAAATCATTCAGACTACATTAACCTCCTTGCCAAGTCAAAGCAAAAGAATATTTGAACTTAGCCGTTTTGAGAATATGAAGAACAAAGATATTGCTGTCGAATTGAATATTTCACTCAAAACTGTAGAGGCGCACATTTCCAAATGTTTAAAGATATTTAGGGAGGCTTTGAAAAATTATTTTACGTGGTTTCTTTTTTTTTGGCTATAATAAAGATGTCATACAACATATATAACACATAATCTTTTACACAAATCCTTATAGTGGCAAACTTTGTCATACTTATTTAAGCATCAAAGGATCCATCTTACAACTCTCTATCAAAGTATCTAACGATATGTTGGTTTCTTATCTTTCTGAAATTTATTCATAAGGTCGGATTGAGCTTTCATACAGGAATTTATACGTGCCTTAATTGTGGAAAACCTTACAATACTTGTTTCATCTGATATTTTTTTGAAAAAGATAAAATAATGCATAGGGTATTTCCCTTTTAAACGTACTACTATATAAAACCGGAAAATACATGGATCAGAAAAAGCTACAAAAGTTTGCTGATAATTTGCTCACAGACAGATACGAATTAGAGGAAGTGATTAATTGGATTGAGGCGAATGAGAAAAATAGAGCAGAATACAACCGTATCAAAAATACATGGTCTTATTTGGCTTTCAGAAATTTTGATACAATTCTTCAACAACGAAATATTAAGGAAAGTATAAGACGTTTTATCCTTCATCCTTTCTTGAAGTATGCTGCAATAATCCTTCTTGCTTTTCTGGCAGGGGGAGCGTCGGTCTTTATGTTTTGGAGCAATGCTCCATTTTATGCTTCGGATTACAATGAAGTTGTGGTTCCGGATGGCGAGACTGCCGAGGTAATTCTTAGTGACCGTACTCATGTTTGGCTGAATTCGGGTTCATCGTTAAAATACCCTTCTGCTTTTGAGAACAAAATCAGGAGAGTGGAGCTTTCTGGGGAAGCATATTTTAAGGTTGAGAAGAATGAACAAAAGCCATTTGTCGTTGCCACTTCTCATCTAAATGTTAAAGTGTTGGGGACGAGTTTCAACGTGGAAGCATTCGATGCATCTAAGGCCATCAACGTAACGCTGGTGGACGGTAAAGTCAATATTGAGAATAAGGGCGGAGATGTTCTTGCAGAGTTAAACCCAAATGAGAAAGCTGCATTTGATCGTAGTAGCAATGTCCTCAGAGTTGAAAAGAAGGTAGATACCAAAATGCTTACTTCCTGGAAAGAGGGAATAATTTATTTTGAAGATCAACGATTGGATGAGATTACAAAGAGACTGGAGCATTGGTTTAATCTTAAGATTGTTTTTCTGGATACTTCTCTCAAAGAAGTCCGGTACACCGGTGCAATTTTGAAAAACAAGCCGATCGATCAGATTTTTGAGATACTGAAATACACCACAGACATCGATTATTCTATGGAGATTAAAGATACAGAACCAAGTGTTGTATACATAAAATAGTTGCCTATGGATCAAATCAGAAATTAAAAAAGGGAGTGGAAAATAGTACCAGTATTTCCCAACTCCCTAACTGAAACTTTAAGTTTCTTGCATTTTGAATTTTACATCAGCAAACGAATTGCATTAATCCAAAACATTACAAATGTATGAAAAAAACAGAGAAATGTAGTAACTGTTTTGAGTTACAAAGACTATTTAAGATTATGAAAGTTGTTGTTCTTCTAATGATTCTTTGTGTTACTCAGGTATTCGCAAACTCAATTTACAGCCAGGATAAGAAGTTGTCCCTGAAAATTGAAGATTCTTCATTAGAGACCATCTTTAAAAGAATTGAAAGTGAAAGTGATTTTCATTTCTTCTATAAAAGCGAGGATCTGATCTTTGATAAAACATTTGATGTGGATATCGAGAACGCTACGATTTTTCAGATTCTTGACGCTGTGCTATCCGAAGTAAATCTTTCCTATAAAGTGTTTGACAAGTATATTGCTGTTAGTCCCTCTAAACCATCCAATTATAAGGGTATTCAGGAGGGACAGCAAAAAACGATCAGGGGAATTGTAACAGATTCAGAGGGAGAACCAATCCCGGGGGTGACCGTCACAGTAAAAGGAACAACCACAGGTACAATAACGGATATGTCAGGTGCATTTGAGCTTTTCATTTCGTCGGATGCCGAAGTTCTTGTTTTTTCATTTATCGGAATGAAAAGCCAGGAAGTGGTTTTAGGGGATCAGACAAGGTTGGAAGTGACCATGCAGGAAGAAATTATGGGCTTGGATGAAGTTGTAGTTGTAGGTTACGGTACACAAAAAAAGAAAACTGATAACAGGTGCCACTTCACAGGTTAACACAGAAGAACTGACACGGCAGAATACAGTGTCGGCAATAGATGCTCTAAAGTCGAATACAGCAGGGATGCAGATAGTAAAGACTTCAGGTCAACCGGGTTCAGGCTATAGAATTAACATTCGCGGATTGGGTACTACCGGTGATGCATCTCCCTTATTTATTGTAGATGGAGTCCCGGTAGAAGATATTGAGTTTTTGAATCCCTCCGAAATTGAATCGATTGACATATTAAAAGATGCTGCATCGGCCGCTATTTACGGGTCTCGTTCTGCCAATGGGGTTGTTCTGGTGACTACCAAGAGCGGAAAATTTGAGTCAAAGCCAACAATTACTTATGATGGATACTATGGTGTCCAAAATTTATTCAAAAAAGTTCCTACCCTGAATGCCCAGGAATATGCCACAATGATGAACGAAGCCAGGATGAACGATGGTCTTAAGCCTTTTGATTTTGCTGCTTTGGTTCCTGACTGGGAACAATATGAAAGTGGTGATAATAAAGGAACCGATTGGTTGGATGAGGTATTAGTGAATGATGCCCCCGTTCAGAATCATGCGGTCGGGATCGCAGGAGGAACAGAGAAATCTAATTATTCTTTAGGTTTCTCATATACCTCACAGGATGGAATTCTTGGAAAGCCTGTTGCTTCGTCCTACGAAAGATATAATGTTAGAATAAATACTGAACATATCATTTTCGAGAATGACAATTACACAATCCTCAAAGTCGGCGAAACTTTCGCATACAGCTCCATCGAAAAATCAGGAATTGCAACGGGAGGTATGTATTCAAACACCATTCGAAATGTTTTATCGACGCACCCGTTTATGCCTGTTTATGATGAAAACGGAGAGTTCCATGATGCCATTCCATGGGATATCAGAGTTCCAAATCCGGTGGGGATTATGGTATATACCCAGGGGAATAATGTCTCTGAAAGTAACAAGCTAATAGCCAACGGGTATGTTGAATTTCAGCCGCTAAATGGGTTGAAGCTTAGAAGTAGTTTCGGATATGATTTTTCTTCCGGCTCATACAGAAGCTATACTCCTGAATATAATCTGAGTGAACGTCATTTTAGGGATTATAGCTCAACAACGCACAGTTTGTCCCGTGGAAGAGGGTACAACTTTGAAAACACCATTAATTATGTGTTTGAATCGAAAAGCGGGAATTCCGTTGATTTGCTTGCGGGTACTACGGTCCAGAAGAATAATATAGGTGAATCAATAAGCGGAACCAATATTAACAGCATTTTTGACGATCTGGAGCATGCCTATTTAAGCAATTCAACCACTATTGATCCTGCCCGAACTATCCTCGACAGTTATCCGTGGGGCGAGAATATGCTTTTGTCTTATTTTGGCAGGGTTAACTACGACTATAATGAAAAATATATGGCGACCCTTGTAATGAGAGCCGATGGCTCATCAAAGTTTGCCGAAGGCAACAGATGGGGATATTTCCCCTCGGTCGCAGCCGGATGGGTGGCTTCAAGCGAAGATTTCTTATCCGTAACCCGGGGATGGCTTCCTTACTTCAAAATACGGGCCAGCTGGGGTCAAAACGGAAATCAGAACATTTCGCCCTTTCAGTACCTGTCTACAATTAGCTTTAGTGGTGCCGATCATTTCGGAATCGACAAAAAAGAACGTTTAACAGGTGCATATCCCAATATATTGCCCAATCCTGAAGTAACATGGGAAACCTCGGAACAGCTTAATGTTGGTGTTGACGCCCGAATTCTTGATGATAATTTTTCACTAAATTTTGATTGGTACATAAAGACCACTAAAGACTGGCTGGTAGCTGCACCAACATTAGCAAGTTATGGAACAGGTGCACCCTACATTAACGGTGGCGATGTAGAAAACAGAGGCTTTGAGCTTTCATTAAGCTGGCGCGATAAAATTGGTGATTTTAGCTACTTTGCTTCAGCAAATGTTGCTCATAACGAGAACAAAGTAACCCGTATTGACAACTATGAAAAGATCATACACGGCCCGATCAACGTTCTGGCCGATTTGACAAGTGAAATGTTCAGGGCTGAAGAAGGATACCCAATCGGATATTTTTGGGGATATAAAACCGACGGAATATTTCAGAATGAAGAAGAAGTTCAGTCTTATGTAAATTCTGAAGGAGAAATGATTCAGCCCGATGCCGAACCCGGTGATGTTCGCTTTGTTAATACCAACGGAGATAATGTTATAAATGATGATGACAAAGTGATGATTGGTGATCCGAATCCTGATTACACTTTTGGGATTAACCTGGGAGCAGATTATAAAGGTTTTGATTTTTCCATTTCTGCAAGCGGTGTGGCAGGAAATCAGATCATCAGGTCGTATCGCGATTTTGCAATATTTCCTACGCACAATTTCACGACCGATATTTTTAATCGTTGGCATGGTGAAGGTACTTCCAACAGACTTCCCAAATTATCTACATCATCTTCGAAAAATTTCTCCAACATCTCTGATCTTTATGTTGAAGATGCTGATTATTTGAGAATAACCAATTTTTCTGTAGGTTATGATTTCAAGAATCTGATCCGAGCCAATTATTTCGGAAAATTAAGAGCCTACATAGCCGTTCAGAATCTTTATACGTTTACTGAATATTCTGGAATGGACCCCGAGGTTGGTTATAGTGGAGGAACCACTTTCGGCTCGGGCATTGATCTGGGATTTTATCCAAGTCCGAGAACAGTCCTTTTTGGAGTAAATATTGAACTGTAACAGGTTCTTAGATGGGTTGAATTAACCACTGACTTTATTTAACCATGAATTAAGTGACACATTAAAGCAAGTTCAATGAAACAAGCCCCGATTGCACGAGGCGAGTTCCATTAGGCCAATAACTTAAGTAAATTATATACTAATGAAAAAGATCATATATATTCTAAGTATAGCGCTGATTGTTAGTAGCTGTTCTGACTATTTAGATTCAGAACCTATGACATCGAAAGTAAACACCAATTTTTATCAGACTCCCGCCGACATTGAAGAATCATTAAATGGCATCTATTCATTATTAAATCCGGGTTTAGACCCTTTCATGCATAGTTTTTTTGTTTCGGAGTTGATGTCAGACGATCGGTTTGCCGGTGGAGGTGGCGTTGATGCTAAAATTCAAGCTATTGCCGAATTCGAAAATTTTGCAAACGACATGTACCTTCAAAGCTGGGAAGATAATTATAGTGGCATTTTCAGGGCAAATATGCTTTTGGAGTCTCTCCCCCAAGTGGAAAATTGGGAATCGGAGGCCCAGAAGAATCGCTACAAAGGTGAAGCATTATTTATGAGGGCTTATTATTATTTCGATCTTGCCAGAATGTTCGGAACGGTACCTTTGGTTTTGGCCACCGAACCCCAAAATTTGCCTAAAGCATCTCCGGAAGAGTTGTTCGGTCAGATAGCAAAGGATTTGAGAGAGGCTATAGAGATAATGCCCGACGATCCTTATTCGCCTGAGGACATTGGAAGAGCAACGAAATGGGCAGCCCAGGGAATGATGGCGAGAATATTTTTATTTTATACCGGTGTGTATGACCAATCAACCATCCCTGTTCCAGAGGAAGAGGAAATGACCAAAAGTGAAGTGATTGCGTATGTAGATAATTGCGTGACCAAGAGCGGGCACGAATTGGTTGATGATTATCGAAATTTATGGCCTTACTCGTATGCAACAGAAGATTACAGTTATGCTGCGGATAATAATCTTTCCTGGGTGGGAGAAGAAGGCGATAACACTGAAGCTATGTTTTCTATTAGATTTGGCGCATTGGGGAGTGGTACGCATAATACGTTTAATCTTTACTTTGGCTTGAGAATGCAAAATACTTATCCTTTTGGCTACGGATGGGGATTTGGTCCTGTTAATCCACAGTTATGGGATGAATAGAGCGATTCGGATATGAGAAAGGTTGCTTCCATTTGTGATGTCAATGCTGAAAATATAGGCTATAGCCCAAGTTCTGATCAATATCACGAAACTTATTTGTGGCAGAAAAAATACATGCCTGTCAATATAAAGGTAGATGGAAAACGTAAAAGCATGTTTACCCATATTTATGAGTCGCCCGATAACAACATGGAATGTAATACTCAGGAAGTTGTTCTTCTGCGTCTGGCCGATGTGATGCTAATGGGTGCAGAGCTTGGTTCTTCCAAAGCACAGGAGTACATGGATGAAGTAAGGGAAAGAGTTAATTTACCAAGTGTTCCGCCAACTCTGGAAAACATTAAAAAAGAAAGAAGATACGAGTTAGCTTTTGAAGGGATACGCTATTACGATCTTATGCGCTGGAATGAGTTGAGCAGTGCTCTTGGAAAAGTTAAAAATGTTCCGGTTGAAAATGAGGGAGAACCTGTAGAGTACTCAATTCCCTTCAGGCCTGAGACCAATGGTTTCCTTCCCATTCCTGAGTCGCAAGTTCAGTTGTCTGATGGTGTTTTGGAACAAAATGCCGGATGGTAGAATTCATGATTATTAATCTCTATGTATTTTCTTATGAAACGAGCATGACAAGATTTGCTTCTACAAGAATATGCATAAACTCTTGCATGTGAGTTCCATTAGGCTTCAAAAAACTAAATTATATACTGATGAAACAAGCATGGCGCCGTGATTTCTCCCCCGGCTCAGCCGCCTTGTCTACAAAGAAATCCGCCAGGTCGCAAGTTTCATTAGGCCAATAACTTAAATAAATTATATACTAATGAAAAATACAGTTTTATTCATATTCTTCTTTGTCATACTGCTGGTTTCATGCGAACCAATTGAAGACAGAGAAAACCTTCCCCGGTTGGAAAGCCCTGAGGAAGTTGCTCAAAAGGTAAATCTTAATGTCGAGAACACGTTTCCCGGCGGAAATATTATCGCCCTTTCAGTGGATGATGGTTATGTGGTGCACTGGGAAACAGAAGGGATTGATTCGTTTAAAAATAAAGATACCATTCGATTAAGATCCACCGGTGAAAAGGAGATCATCTGCAATATTGCTACCAAAGGTGGTACAGTAAGTATTAGCCGAACCGTGGAAGTAACCTCTGTACCTGATTTGGTGCCGGAGCCGCTTGCATTTCTGGTCGATTATTTTGGTGATGGCCGAACCTGGGTTTATGCCTCCGATTATGATGATGGAACATTGCACTGGTATCTTTCGGCCCCTTACGACTGGCAGGAATTATGGTGGGCTCCGCTGGCCGATGGTGTTTCTCCTGAAGATGGCGGATTGGAGGATGAATTGTTTTTTGAAAAAATTGATGACAAATACTATCTGACCGTTACTTCTTCTCCCGGAGAAGAACCGGTTACCGGTGAATTTTTCTTTGATGAGGAACAAATGCTGCTTACTCTGGACGGTGTTGAGATTCCGGATGGTGACCACATCTATAAAAATGTTTTTGAGGTGAAGGTACTTAATGAAAATGAACTGGTATTGTTTCAGGATGAGGCCGGAGCCGCTCAAAACAGCGGATGGGTATGGCGTTTCAAAAGAAAAGGTTATAAATACCCGTAATTATCAGTATACTGGTGCCGACTCTCAAGATAAAGGGTCGGCACTAGTTTGATGTCATGTAGAGAATGACGCATCATTTGATACTGATCTTTGCTTTTTCCTTCCTAAGTGAGATAAAGTGAACAATGCTTTAGTTACGAGATTTTTTTGTCATGAAGGAAAAGCAAAAATATATGATTTTGGGGACACTTTCTTTTCTGTGATAAGCCACTAAATATAACATTAAAATATTAAGCAAATTCTATGGCAGTTATTGGTATTGACCTTGGTGGAACCAAAGTATTCGGTGCACTATATTCCCTTAACGACAGGATATTGTACGAGAATAAAGAATTGATAAACAAGGCAACAGGGGATGCTGTCTTCGAGATCATTAGTAGGCAGATTGATTTGTTGCTGAAAGAAAGTAAAAAGCTCGGTGAAGAAGTTAAATCCATAGGTTTTTCGGTTCCAGGAATTTACAATAAGGATAAGGGAACAGTTTGGGCACCCAACATCCAGGGATGGGATAATTACCCACTTCTGACCAAACTGGAACAAAATTTCAAAAATATATGCTTTGTTATAGCCAGTGACAGAGAGTGCTATATTATGGGTGAGACATGGAAAGGAAAGGCTCAAGGTTGTAAAAACGCAGTTTATATTGCAGTAGGAACAGGTATTGCTGCAGGGATAATGACAGATGGTCAGGTATTGCATGGCTCGCATGGGATAGCCGGTTCAATAGGATGGCTGGCACTGAACAAGCCATTTGAAGACAAATATATCCCTTGCGGATGTAATGAGTACTATGCTTCAGGAGAAGGCATGGCAAGGTACGCCAAGGAAGTGATAGCGTCAATGCCTACTTACAATGGAGTTTTTAAAACCGGAAAAGAAATCAATGGCACCCATCTTATCGAAGAATATGCAAATGATCCTGTCGCTAAGAAAGTAATAGATACTGTAATAGAGTATTGGGGGATGACTGTTGCCAACCTTGTCAGCATATTTAACCCGGAAAAAATAATCTTCGGGGGTGGTGTTTTCAGCGGTAAAGCTTGTCGTTTTCTCGATATGATATATTCAGAAGCCCTCAAATGGGGTCAGCTGATAAGTATGAAGCAGGTTGAATTGAGCTGTTCTGAAAATGGAAGTTACACTGGTTTGTATGGAGCTCTTTCTCTGGCTATCCATTCTGCATGTCCCGATATTCGGGAATCTTAATAATCAATTCTTATACAGATTATAGTGACTGATAAATAGAAACTTGACATGTAGAAGGGAGAAGAAATAGATTTAGTTGAGGAATTTTTTCAGCTTATTGCGAAAATTGGTCTGAAAAACAAATAACTAAACCTATGCACCAAATGATTGAAATATAGATTTTTGGACTTTGAGTTTGATGAAAGTTGATAAAATATGAGCAAAAAAAATATCCAATTTATTGCTGCCGGCCTGGTAATGATGCTCTTTGGGATTACAATGGTGGTGGTTGGGACAATCAATAACTATTTAACCGTTAATTTCGGGGTTGACAAATTTTTCATAGGTTTTTGTGCATCAGTGCTGGCCGCAGGGATACTCACTGGTTCTCTAACTTTTGGGCCTGTGGCCGATCGATTTGGTTATAAACCGGTGATGCTCGGGGGAGTATTACTTGTAATTCTGGGTATTTTGGGAATAACCCAGACCGGCACAGTCCTTTTAGTTCCGTACCTGTTTTTCGCCATCGGTCTGGGAGGCGGGAGCATTAATGGAGTGACCAATATGCTGGTAGCTGATGTTTATCCTGAAAACAACAGTGCCTATCTTAGCTTACTTGGCGTTTTCTATGGAATTGGAGCCTTAGGCTTTCCTTTACTTACCTCTTTGCTTCTTGAACAGGAGATGGATTATCGGACCATATTATCAATTGTAGCCATCATCTTATTTATCCCGTTTACCTTGGTTCTATTCTTGAAGTTTCCCGGTGCAAAAAGGGCACAAGCAGTTCCTTTCAGACAATATCTAAAGTTCTTTTCCAGGCCACTAATACTTTCGATCGGAATGTTCCTGTTTTTTCAGAGTGCTATCGAAGCTATTATTCCGGCATGGACACCAACTTATCTTATGGAGGTTGTTGATGTATCGTACGATAAAGGGTTGTATGCAATAACAGTAAGTGCCATAGGAATTACGGTTACCAGGTTGTTTCTCAGCCAGCTTTTAAAACGATTATCCGCAATAATCGTCGTTTTTTTCAGCATGGCTGTGGTTGTTATTGGGGCAATAGCTCTTCAGTACAGTACTTCATTGATTATGGGGCTTGCTTCTACTGCAGTTATGGGAGCAGGGATAGCTTCTTCCTTCCCTGTAATGTTGGGATACACTGCCAGTGCCTTTCCCCGGAATTCCGGTACTGCGTTCAGTATAGTTATCGGAATTGCTTTGATCGGTAATATGTTGCTCAGTTCATTCACAGGATTTGTTCTGGATGTATTTGGAATAGGACGTCTTAATTTATTGTTGATTGCATTTATAATAATAATGACAGGAATATTGAGTATTGTTAAATATAAACTTTTAAAAATTTAAAAATCATGTTAGCTAAACAATGGTTAGATAATGCTCATAGCATTATGAACAAAATTGAAGAAACTCAATTGGAAAATATTAGAAAGGCAGCTGAAATAATGGCCGATTCAATTGAAAAGCAAAGATGGGTACATACTTTTGGATGTGGTCATGCGACTCTTCCTATCCAGGAGATGTATCCCCGAATTGGTGGTTTTGTCGGCTTTCATCCAATGCTTGAACTTCCTCTTACATTCTTTACCAATATAACCAAAGGAATGAGTGTTCAGAGTTTTGTCTTTCTTGAAAGAGTGGAAGGCTATGGTAAAGAGATTATGAAAGGGTACAGGTTTCATAAAGATGACTGTTTCTGGCTCTTTTCACATACAGGAATTAATGCCGTTAATATTGATATAGCGCTGAAAGTAAAGGAGATGGGCAATAAACTCATTGTTTTTGGCTCCGCTGCCGAAGCTGAAGGGAAACAAACCAGACATTCTTCAGGAAAGACACTTTTCGATCTTGCCGATGTGGTTGTAGATACATGTGTCCCCATTCAGGACGCTTCAATTTCCCTGAAGAATCACTTCGACAAAATTGGTCCTGTATCAACCATGGCTTTTGTTACTGCAGTCTGGACAACTGTTATTACTACCGCTGAGATTCTTGCCGATCGGGGAGTTAAACTATATATCCATCCTTCACATAATGTCCCAGGTGATACTACAGCCAAAGAACGACTTGAAGAGTGCTTAAAGGTATATAAAGACAGGGTAGCCGGCGTATAACCATTTGCCGGTTTTTGAGAGGCTGTCCGGGGATAAACAAGGATAAACGGGATAATAACTCTCTCAGAAATTTATATGACCGGATGGCCTCTTCTCTTCAATATAAAAACGAATTAATTCAATCAACTCATGCTGATATGATTGGTCGTAACCAATCACTTAATTAGTGTTCGTCTATAAACTCGCAAAAATTTTTACAGTATGTGTGTCTGTTCAGAAAGTGCCAGTTGCAAGGCTTGCGAAGTCGGAAAATACGGAGTTTACTTATCGTAAATGAGTAATTTTCGGACGAGCGTGACACAGTAAATGACATTTTATGGACAGACACTAAAATTAATGAAGTATATGAAAAAAACTATTATTATATCCCTGATTGCAGGCCTGGTTTCCTGTACATCTGGATACGAGAACAGCTGGATACGCATAAACCAGTTGGGATACATGCCAGGTTCTCCCAAAAATGCGGTAATGGTAAGCAAGGAAAAAGTCGATGTTTCCGAATTCTCTCTCTGCAGGGCCGTGGATGATCAGGAGGTGTTCCGGTCGGAGGCAGTAAGGGAGTTTGATGAATGGGGGGCTTTCCAAAAAGGCTTCAGACTCGACTTCACCCAATTTACAAATGAGGGAGAGTACTATATAAAAGTGAAAAATGTGAAGTCTCCTGTATTCAGAATTGATAACGATGTTTATGCCAATACTTCTGATTTTATCCTTAACTACATGAGACAGCAGCGATGCGGGTATAATACTTTTTACAATAGCACTTGTCATCAGAACGACGGTTTTATTATCTTTCACCCGGATGAGGAGAAAGACTCCACGCATATCGATGTTAGAGGCGGCTGGCACGATGCTTCAGATTACCTTCAGTATGTGACAACTTCTGCCAATGCTGTTTACCAGATGCTTTTTGCTTACAGGGAAAATCCTTCCGTTTTCGGTGATGAATTTGATGCAATGGGAAATTCCGAAAGCAATGGCATACCTGATATTCTTGATGAAGCTAAATGGGGACTCGACTGGCTTGATCGAATGAATCCGTCATACGGGGAAATGTACAACCAGCTTGCCGATGACAGAGACCATATCGGCTACAAACTTCCGGCCAACGATACTGCAGATTATGGTCGTGGAGGGGGAGGTGAACGACCTGTATATTTTTGTACAGGAGAACCACAGGGCTCGGAACGCTATAAAAACAGGGCGACGGGGATTGCCTCTACAGCCGGTAAGTATGCTTCTGCTTTTGCTTTGGGTAGTATGTTATTAGAAGATTTCTATCCAGATTTCTCGGCGAAGATAAAAGCAAAAGCAACTGATGCTTACAAGTGGGGAAAACTAAATCCCGGAGTATGCCAGACAGCGCCGCATATGGCTCCATATTTTTATGAAGAAGATAACTGGGTAGATGATATGGAACTTGCCGCTGCTCAGGTATTTGAACTCACTCAAAGTGAGGATTATTTGGATGAGGCAATCGAATATGGTATTCAGGAGCCGGTCACCCCCTGGATGGGGGCAGATACAGCAAGACACTATCAATGGTATCCGTTTTTAAATCTGGGACATTCGTTGTTAGCATTTAAATATGAAAACAATGCTCAGAATTCTTTTTCTGAATATTTTGAGGAAGGAATAAAAAGGGTTCATGAAAAAGGTGCGAAAAATCCGTTCTTTATAGGTATTCCGTTTATCTGGTGCTCAAACAACCTGGTGACTGCAATGGCTACTCAGTGTCATATTTACCGAACAGCTACTGGTGACGAGAGTTATTACGAAATGGAACAGTCGCTAATAGACTGGTTGTTCGGGTGTAACCCATGGGGTACAAGCATGATCGTAGGCTTGCCCGGGAATGGCGATTATCCTTCCGATGTGCACTCGGCTGCTGTTACTTTGATGGGGAAACAGCCTGTTGGCGGACTTGTCGATGGTCCTATTTACGGTTCTATTTTTGGTAGGCTTAAAGGTGTTCATTTGTCACGCGGAGATGTCTATGAACAATTTCAGTCACGCCTGGTGGTTTATCACGACGACAATGCCGATTATTCCACCAATGAACCAACTATGGATGGAACGGCATCACTGTCATACATTTTATCTTCGCTGGAGCGTGAAGGACTTGAGGCAGAGAATAATTAGTGTCTGTCCATAAAGTACCATTTGCTGTGTTACGCACGAAAAGGTGCAGCGCCGACAAGTCAGGATGAGTAATTTTCGGACTGGCGTAACGTAGCAAATGACACTTTATGAACAAGTATTAATCTGTCTCCGTCATTAAAGTATCAATATGGATAACTACAAAATAATTAACGGTATTATCGTTCAACCTCACGGATTATTGTATGATCATACACTGGTTGTTGAGAATAATACAATCGTTGACATCACACAGAAATCTGACCATTACGGCGATATTAAAACCATCGATGCCAAAGGTAAGTATGTTTCACCAGGCTTTGTGGAACTGCATATTCACGGCTGCAGTTATTATGGATTTGATATGCCCGACAGACTTGATATGAAGGAGGTTGTTTCTTTTCTGAAGAAAAGGGGGATCAATACCTTTGTGCCTACATTTCAGTGTAACAGAGATGTTGTTAGAGATTTTGTATCTATAATTCATGAAACACCCGAACTTCGTAAATCCGTCCCTGGCATTTATATCGAAGGTCCTTTTATCAATGAAGTGAAAAAAGGCGGAATCAGCGAAAACTACATTTTAATGCCTGATACGGGGCTTCTTGAAGATATTGTTGAAGAATGCAGAGGCTGGTTGAAATTAATGACAGTTGCCCCGGAATTAAAAGGAAGTAACACCATTATTGATAAGCTGAAAGATTTTGGAATCATTCCTTGTTTTGGACATTCCAGTGCAGAACTTGGTGATATTTCCATTACTGAAGGTGAAAAGCTGAATATGACCCATTTGTTTAATGCCATGTCTCCGGTTACACATAAAAAAAGCGGATTGGCTATGCTTCCTTTTCTGAACAGGGATGTATTTTTCGAACTGAACGGTGACGGTATTCATGTAAGCAATGAAGCTGTTCTGATGTGCTACAAAAATTTAAACAAAGAGAAGCTCATCCTCGTTTCTGACGCTGTTATTTCCTCGGGGCTCGAATATGGTGAATACGAGTCTTACGGAAGGGCAGTTGTTTCCAATGAAAAGGGAGTACGTTACAAGGAAGATAATGTATTGATGGGCTCTAATTTACTGATGAATAATATTTTAAAGCGATTCATCAGCCTGACCGGAGCTCCTTTATATGAAGCCGTAAGATTTGCGTCTCTTAATCCGTCAGAGCTGCTTGGAATAAGTTCCAGGAAGGGCAGTCTTGAGCAAGGAAAAGAAGCCGACATCATTTTGTTGGATAAGGAGTATAATGTTGTTGCAAACCTGTTTTAATCGGGTTAAATTTTTTACATTACTTTTTAATAGTCAGTTAAACTTTTGGAAGCGAATTAAAAATCATTTATCTATATTCTAACACTACTGTCCGACTAAAATGAAACGGATTTAATGAAATCCTGTATTTATATGCGTTATGAATACTTTACACAGCTCAGAGGTAGGTTCGCATCAAAGAAATTCCGTTAAGAAAATCAGATTGTTTTTCGTAAAAAA
>NZ_AHZV01000345.1 GCF_000250735.1 Anaerophaga thermohalophila str. Valhall | reverse complement strand
GCTTGTGTTTTGCCGATAGTTGAGCATCGTAATAGATAATTTATGAATAATGCAGGCTAGATCAATCAAACCGCCATTTAAACCTCTACGGCCAAAATAAAGCCCACAGGTTAACCCGCGCAAGGCCAGGCCCGGAGTCTATCCCGATTTTTCTTCGGGAGGTTTTGAAAAAATCCCCACCCTTCGTTCCCTCGGGTAGTATTTTTTCCAAAAGCCTTGACCTGCCAGCGCAGGCTTAAATAGTTGCCTACAAGGTCAAAATACCTGATTCTGTTTAAATCACCCCTCTCGGCAAAGTTTCTTTGCAAGCAACGCGGCAGAGTCAAGCGGTAACTTCGTCGCTCAAATCGCTGTAGTTTTCAACTACCAGATAAAAGTGATGCGATTGAACTTGTCGGATTTCCACCTAAAACAGCCGGATGGGAAGCGGATATTTTTTATCCTTACTGATAAAAATCCCAATCATGTCTACAGGTTATCAAATCAGAGATCAAAATGGTGGATTGTACTTTTTTTTCAGGTTGAAAATTGGGCCCGTATTTTTTCACGGGATGTTTATTGGGATTATAGTACTGATATGTAAGCTCTGCGGAAAGTTACAGGACGGGGGATTTGGATGATACGCAGGAGGCGTTGGAAAAACATCATTCACTTAAAGGCTAACAAAATTAGTTTAAATCGCTAAATTTGTAAGAGATAAAAGATGGAAGTTATGAATACAATAGATCGTTAGATTTTTAGATATAAGATATAAGATGATTCATATAATCTTGATATTCTGTATTTTAATAACTACAACCTTTTAATCGCAAGCAATTGGTTTGCAACGTATTGTAAAAGTTTAACGGACTGTTGTGAATATAGAAACAAGGAAAATTAATCTGATTAACTGGATATCATCGATATAGCAAGAAGATGTTTTGGCTCAAATGGAGCGGATACAAAGAGAAAAAAACGATTGGTGGGGTTCTGTAAGCAATGAAGATAAGAAAGCTATTAATGAAGGGCTTGAACAACTTAATAAAGGTGAAGACATGATCCTCTCTCAGGTTAGAAAAAAGATTAAAGCGAAATATAATTTATAGCCAATGCCATTTGAATATAACACACCCCAACTCTTGAAATATTTTGCAAATCTCGATTCTCATAACAATAAATACTTTGCGTCATAGCGTCTCCGCGTTTTGATCTTTTTACGGATTATTTAAATTCATCTTTCTAACCATGTTCTACATAGCCGATCTTCATGTTCATTCCAGGTTTTCGAGAGCCACCAGTAAAAATCTGAATCTGGAATCGCTATACCAATGGGCCAGAATTAAAGGTATTAATGTGGTCGGGACAGGCGATTTTACGCATCCGCAGTGGTTTAGGGAGATTCAGGAAAAGCTGGAACCCGACGGGAATGGCTTTTTTCGCATGAAGAATCCGCCTAAGGAATCAGGGTTACCCGGAACGAAAATACACGATATTGATGTGCGCTTTTGCTTGTCTTCAGAGATTAGTTCCATTTATAAGTTTGGCGATAAGGTTAGAAAGAATCATAATCTGGTTTATGCGCCCGATTTGGAGACGGTTTCACGCATCAATGCCCGTCTTTCGCAGATCGGAAATTTGACGGCCGATGGTCGTCCTATCCTTGGTCTTCCGTCCAGGGACTTGCTGGAGATCATAACCGAATGTTCGGAACAATCTTACCTGATTCCTGCTCACGTATGGACGCCATGGTTCAGCACATTGGGCTCCAAAGGAGGTTACGACAGCGTGGATGAGTGTTTCAGGGACCTTTCGCACCTTATTTTTGCCATAGAGACCGGTTTATCATCCGATCCCGAAATGAATTGGCGGTGGAGTGCACTCGATCGTTTTGCCCTGGTGTCCAACTCGGATGCCCACTCCCCACAAAAGTTGGGACGGGAAGCTACGCTATTCGATACGGAGTTGAGTTACGTGGCCATGTTCAATGCCTTAAAAAGTCGTGAGGGTTTTATGGGGACTTACGAATTTTTTCCGCAGGAGGGCAAGTATCATCTGGATGGCCACAGGAAATGTGGCATTTCTGTTGATCCGGCAGAAACGAAGAAGTACAATGGTATTTGTCCGGTCTGTGGGCGCCCGCTTACGGTTGGCGTTCTCAACAGAGTGGAGTCGCTGTCCGACAGACCGGCACCGCATAGGCCCGGAAATGCTCCCGATTATTCATATATCATTCCTTTGCCCGAAATATTGGCAGAAATAAAAGGGACCGGGCCAACTTCCAAAAATGTTCAGAAAGCTTTTCAGCAGGCATTGTCGACCTATGGTAATGAGTTTTCGCTGTTGACCAAAATACCGGTAGAAGATATTCATCGGCAGGGTGATGCCATTCTGGCCGAGGCGATTCAGCGGATGCGTAGAGGCGATGTCACTCCGCGGTCTGGTTACGACGGAGTGTACGGGGTAATCAAAATTTTTGAAGATGGCGAAATTGAAAATCTTAGCGGTCAGATGCATCTTTTCGGAATGCCCGAGGTGGTTCCCGAAAAAAGAGGTAAAGTAAACAGGAAAAACATACTGAATTTACCGGAAGAATTCACATCGGTAGCCGAACCGGCTGTTGCTTTCCAGAGCCATGGGCTTAATGAAGCTCAACAGGAAGTTAAAAACAGTACTTCCGGTGCTGTATTGGTAAAAGCCGGGCCGGGAACAGGAAAAACCGGAACGCTTATCCGGTGGATCCAAAAGCAGATAGAGACAGGCAATGCCGCGCCATCCGAGGTGTTGGCCATCACGTTTACCAACAAGGCAGCCCGGGAGATTGAAGAACGGCTGCGTGGTGTTTCCGATGGATTTGAAGGCAATGTAATGGCCGGAACGTTTCATGCCATCGCCTGGCGTTTGTTGCAACAGCATTATCACGGGTTGGACGTGATTTACGACGAAGCCAACCGGCTCTCCGTTTTTCGTTTTCTTTTCCCCGGTTTGGACAATAAAGAATGCAGAAAGCTGTCGGATGAAATGGCGGCTTTTTTCGAGCGGCTTCAGGAGAGTGATTTTCCTGATTTTGAGTCTTATGTTACGGATTATCGAAATTATCTGGACGACCACAACGCTATTGACATTTCTGACTTGACAGGCCGTCTGGTGAAGTTGTGGGAAAACAATCCCGCTGTTTTGCAACAACACCGGAACTCAATAAAAGCCATTGCGGTGGATGAGTTTCAGGACATCAATCTGCTGCAATATAAGTTTATCCGGCTTTTGGCTGATGGCCGTAATATTCTGGCCATTGGAGACCCCGATCAGGCCATTTACGGATTCCGGGGGGCAGATGTGAAACTTTTTTTCCGTTTCGAGGAAGATTTTCATCCGCGTGTAATCAGTCTTACACAAAATTACCGCAGTGTCCCATCGGTGATAAAGGCCGCTTCGGCGCTCATCAGTAACAATTCGTTGAGAAGCGATATTGAGCTTCAACCCGAAAGAACGGGCCCCCAGAAAATAAGTTTGTTTAACGGGACTTCCCCCGATCAGGAGGCTGCTTTTGTTTTAAAGGAGATTGAGAAGAAGGTGGGAGGCGTGAATCTTTTGTCGGGGGGTGAAGCTTACGATGGCAATTATGCTTTTTCCGATATTGCTGTGCTTTATCGTACCCATCATATCGGAAAACAGTTGTTGTCGGCTTTTAATAAAGCAAATATTCCGGTCGTTACCGCCGATGGCAACAAATGGCTCTCTTTGCATCCTTTTTCGTTTATTACCAATACATTCCGTCTTTATCTTAATCCTGATGAACGGATGGCATTGGAAGATATTCTTGGAATGCTGCCCGGCTGGTCGGCAGCAGACGTGCGGAATTTTTTGGTGACGTTGCATGAAAATAACTCCGACTGGCGTATCCCCGGTGATTTTGAGATGAAAGAAGATGCCCGCAAAAGTCTTTCTGAATATGTGGATTTTTTCAACCGTCTGCCACAAGTTATTGAAGAAAAAGGACTCCGGGCGGTGGTGAAGATGATTCTTGCCAGGCATATTCCGCTCAATGGCGACGATCAGTATCAAACGCTGAGGATGGAAACCATACTTACAATGGCTTCCGAAGCAGGTACCGATGTTCGTAAATTCCTCGAAAATGCCGTCCTTAATCCATACACCGATGCAGCCCTTCATGCCCCCAATGGTGTTCGTTTGCTGACTTTTCATGCGGCAAAAGGGCTGGAATTTCCTGTTGTTTTTATTGCAGGTGCCGAAGATGGCATCACACCTGCCGCTCATAAAGACAGCAATATTGAAGAGGAGCGACGATTGTTTTACGTGGCCATGACTCGTGCCCGTGATGAACTGTATCTGACATATACTTCCAGACGCACAATATACGGCAAAGAAGAGCAGCAGGAACCTTCATCTTTTATTTCTGAAATCCCTCGTTATTTGATGAACAAAATTATTTTACCGGCAACAGAAAAGAAGGTGGCGGATGAAGGCAATCAGTTATCACTCTTTTAAGAGGAAAGGGGTCTGAAAGGCCATTTTTATTAACTTCGCAGCACATCACAACAATCATACGTTTTATATGAAGGTTTGTATTGCCGAAAAACCCAGCGTAGCCAGAGAAATTGCACGTGTCCTGGGCGCGACCAATCAGCGCGACGGATACTTCGAAGGTAATAACTATTGTGTTACCTGGACTTTCGGCCATTTGTGCACTCTCAAAGAGCCGCACGATTATAGGCCCGACTGGAAACGATGGCGATTGAACACGCTTCCAATGGTGCCTGCTAAATTCGGAATTAAGCTCCTGAGCAACCAGGGAGTGGTTAAGCAATTTCGAGTCATCAGTAAACTGGTGGGAGAAGCCGAAGAGGTGATTAATTGCGGTGATGCCGGACAGGAAGGAGAGGTGATTCAACGTTGGGTACTGCAAAAGGCCGGATGCCAGTGCCCGGTAAAACGATTGTGGATATCATCGCTGACTGAAGATGCTTTGAAGGAAGGGTTTGCAAAACTTTATGATGCCAAAGAATTTGACCGCCTGTATGCTGCCGGAAGTATGCGAGCCATTGGCGACTGGCTTTTGGGCATCAATGCCACACGATTGTATACGCTTAAATATGGCCAGCACGGCCAGGTTTTATCAATCGGTCGGGTACAAACACCGACTCTGGCGCTGATTGTTGAACGGCAAAAAGAGATCGATCATTTTGTCCCGCAACCATTCTGGGAACTGAAAACGACTTACAGAGATGTGGTTTTTTCGGCCACCAGTGGTCGGTTCTTTAAAAAAGATGAAGCGATTGAAGCATTGAAGGTCATTAAGGATAAGCCTTTCGAGATAACCAGCTTCAGCCGTAAGAAAGGAAAAGAAGCACCACCACGCTTGTTTGATCTGACCGCCCTGCAGGTTGAATGCAACAGACGCTTTGGATTTTCGGCCGACGAGACCCTGAAGCTGATCCAGTCGCTTTACGAGAAAAAGGCTACCACTTATCCGCGTGTTGATACCACTTTTTTGAGCAACGATATTTATCCTAAAATTCCAGGTATTCTTAAAGGTCTCAGACATTATGAATCGCTTACGGCACCCGTGCTTGAGAAAAAGATAAGAAAATCGAAAAAAGTTTTCGACGATAAAAAGGTGACCGATCACCATGCCATTATTCCCACCGGACAGATTCCTTCCAATTTAAGTCGCAACGAAAAATTGGTTTTCGATACGGTTGCCCGTCGTTTTATCGCGGCATTCTGGCCCGACAGTACCATTTCCACAACCACTGTTGAAGGGAAAGTAGATACCGTGAAATTCAAAACATCAGGCAAACAGATTGTTGATCCGGGTTGGCGCGAAGTTTACCAGAAGGACTCTGCCGGTAAAAAGCCCGCTGATGATAATGTTTTGCCTGATTTTGAGAAAGGGGAAAGCGGGCCTCATAAACCCGACCTTCAGGAAAAAGAAACGCAACCGCCCAAACCATATACCGAAGCTACCCTGTTACGGGCAATGGAAACTGCCGGGAAGCAGGTCGATGATGATGAATTACGCGACCTGATGAAAGAGAACGGAATTGGTCGTCCTTCCACCCGGGCTGCTATTATTGAAACCCTTTTCAAAAGACGGTATATCACCAGGAACAGAAAGAGTCTGGCCCCAACCATCACCGGAATTCAACTTATCGAAAATGTCAGAAACGATCTTCTTAAGTCGGTGGAACTCACTGGTATGTGGGAGAAAAAACTCCGTGACATTGAACAAGGTAACTACGATGTGAGGGCTTTCATGAACGAAATGAAAGAGATGGTGAATGATGTGATAAGGGTTGTAAAAAACGACCATACGATTCAGAAAATTGAAGTAACCGAGGAACAGAAGAAAGAGGCCGCCCCCGGAGAAAAACATCAAAACAGACAGGCATCTGGGAATAGTCCAGGTTCAGACTCAATTCCCTGCCCGAGGTGCAGTGAAGGTACAATGCTAAAGGGAAAACAAAATTGGGGATGCTCACGATTTAATGACGGATGTAAAACCCTTGTCCCTTTTGAGTTCTTGAATAAAAAACTGACCGATAAGCAGGTCGAAATGCTTCTCAAAAAAGGGAAAACGCCTGTTATAAAAGGGTTTGAGCTGAACGGTGAAAAGGTGGATGGCAAGCTCTCGCTTGACGAAAATTACGAATTACGCCTCGAAAAAGACGAAACGCCCGAATGGAAATGTCCGAAATGCGGTCACGGCATCATCGTTAAAGGAAAAAATGCCTGGGGTTGCAACCGTTACAACGAAGGGTGCCGGGTTATTATTCCTTTTGTCTTTATGGAGAAAAAAATTACCGAAAAACAGGCCGGCGATCTGATTCTCAATGGAAAAACCAGCATCCTGAAGAGCTTTAAAGACGACAACGGCAAAGAAAAAAAGGGTCGCCTTGTTTGGGATGATCAGTTTCGCGTTGCTTTGATTGAAAATTCTTAACACGTCATTCTTTTACCTCTTACATCTAAACCTCTTACATCTAAATATCTTACATCAAAACATCTATCACCCTGGCTTTAGGAGTGTGTTCTAAAAACTCAAAAACGCTCCTTTGCAGCCCGCTTCAGCGGCCCTATCATATTCTCCGGCTTAAGGATATCGTCCAGTTGCTCTTTGGTAAGAATGCCTTCTTCGAGCACGAGTTCATAAACACCTTTACCTGTTTTAAGGGCTTTCTGGGCAATACGGGTACTGTTTTTATATCCGATGTGGGGATTCAGGGCAGTTACGACACCGATGCTGTGTTTAACGCTGTTTTCGCACACATCGCGGTTGGCGGTAATACCCGTAATGCACTTTTTGCGTAACGTGTCCATTCCTTTGATCATGAAATTTATGGACTGCATAATGGAATAAACCAGTACCGGTTCCATAACGTTAAGTTGCAACTGACCGGCTTCGGCTGCAAAGGTTACCGTCAGATCATTTCCTATAACCCTGAAACAAATTTGATTCATAACCTCGGGTATTACCGGATTTACCTTTCCGGGCATAATAGACGAACCCGGCTGCATGGGAGGGAGGTTGATCTCATTGAATCCTGCTCTCGGACCGGATGACAGCAAGCGCAAATCGTTGCATATCTTGGAAATCTTAACGGCCATTCTTTTCAGAGCCGACGAATAGATAACGTATGCACCTGTATCGGGAACCGCTTCAACAAGGTCTGATGCCAGCTCCAGCGGAAACGTTGTTATGTCTTGAAGATGTTTTACACAAGCCCCGGAGTAACCATCAAGGGCATTAATACCTGTGCCGATGGCAGTTGCCCCCATGTTGATCTCTCTGAACAGGTTGGCATTTTGTGACAGACGCTCAATTTCTTCTTTCAGGGTATTGGCAAATGCGGTGAACTCCTGTCCCAATGTCATTGGTACAGCCTCCTGCAACTGGGTACGACCCATTTTCAGAATATCAGAGAATTCTTCTCCTTTACAGTTAAAGGCTTTTATTAATTTTTTCAAATGTTTGATCAGGTCATTATTCATCCTGATGAGGGCAAGTTGGATGGCCGTAGGATAAGCGTCGTTGGTTGATTGCGACATGTTTACATGATCGTTGGGCGAACAATATTCATATTCTCCCTTTTGGTATCCCATAATTTCAAGTGCCCGGTTGGCAATGACTTCGTTGGCATTCATGTTGGTGGAAGTGCCGGCTCCTCCCTGAATCATGTCTATCGGGAATTCCTTGTTGTGTTTGCCATCCATTACCTCACGGCAGGCCTGAACAATAGCGTCTTTTCGCCGTGTATCGAGCAATCCCAGCTCGTGGTTTGCCAGTGCGGCTGCCATCTTAACTGCACCAAGTGCCCAAATAAAATGTTTGTATTGCTTAAGACGGGCAGCAGATATATTGAAGTTCTCAATTGCCCTTTGTGTCTGAATGCCGTAGTAAGCTTCTTTTGGAACCTGAAGAGTACCTATCAGGTCGCTTTCTGTTCTGTATTCTTTGTGTGCCATAATGCCTCGCTTTATGTGTCTGAGACATCTAATTTAGCCTAAATAAAATCCCTGAATTATGATTTTACTCAGAAAGCGATTCTTCTGATAGCAGACTGCATCCCCACTTCAAAAACCACTGGAAGAGGAATTCCCGATATACTTTTGGATATACCTTATCTGCCTTTGCCACTATTAATACTGCCTGCTGACTATTGCCTACAGGCTTATGCCTGCAGAATTACTTGCAACGCTCATTTCTAACCCTCTAACTTCCAATCTCCAGCCTCAACCTCAACCTCAGCCTCAACCTCAACCTTAACCTCAACCTCAACCTCAACCTCAGCCTCAACCTTAACCTTAGCCTCAGTCTCCCCCCATTCCCGACTCAACAACCCTTTTCCTCTGAAACACAAAATTAGTCAGCTTCAGTTGTTTTTCCCCGTTCCAGCGATAAGCAGCCAGCTGTCCGCCATTAGCCAGGCAATTATCCACGCAGCATACATTCTCGGAAGCGATCATGTTCGGCTCATCAACACAGTAATGACCGACAAAAACAAAAGGGGCTTTAGCCGGATAAACATCAAACGGCTCGATTAATTCCGGAGGTACTGTGTAATCGGGAAGAATAAACTTGTTACCATAGCTCATCTGCCTGAAAGTCTTTCCGAACGGTTCTTCCCACCATTTAATTCTGAAATTGGTGCGGCGTATGTTTTTTTGGTCTTTAATTATCAAGTCGTGCGGAAGATTTACTTCTATGCCCCGGGTGGTTTGACGGATGGCTTTTCCAAGCTCCGATTGTGAAGAAAAGACTTCGGAAAGTGTTTTTTTGGATAGTTTGCCGTTTTTACGATTTTTCTCAATCAGTTCGAGATGAGACTGATTCCAGTATGCATGAACAATGCGGATGGCACCCAAACTGACAGAAAAGGGGAGGGTGCGCAGCCATTTGACATCGGCTTTCAGGCGCTCTTTTTCATATATATACTCGGCTTTTATGCTGTCCATTATTTTCTTGTTGGAGCCGGTGGCTTGTTTAAAGGGTTTTCCCTCCTTGTTTTTAGTGAAGTGACCGATCACATTCATTTCGTGATTGCCCAAAATGGCCATTCCTGTTCCCTTTTCCAACATTCGTCTGACAAGATTGATGGTATGGCGGGTTTCCGGACCACGGCAGGTAAAATCGCCCACAAAAACAGCTTTCCTGTTTTTATGCAGCCATACACCGTTGATCTCTTCATAACCCATCTGTTTCAAAAGCATTTCAAGCTCTTGTACATGGCCGTGAACATCTCCGATAATATCATACCCCATGATAATGAATGTTGTGTTTATAGATGAGCCCGGTCTAAAAAGC
>NZ_AHZV01000346.1 GCF_000250735.1 Anaerophaga thermohalophila str. Valhall | reverse complement strand
GAAAACTTATGAATAAAGCAGGCTAAGAGATAACCCCATGGATGATAAAAATTGAGCCGGACATTTGCCTCACATAACAACAGGTCGGCGAGTTTTTTATATTTTTGCATTTTCTATCGAAAAGAAAGTTAATTGTATTATGGAAATTGCAAGCAAGTACAATCCGGCCGAAACAGAAGAAAAATGGTACAGTTACTGGATGGAACAGAAATTTTTCAGGTCTGTTCCCGATGAACGAGAGCCTTACACCATGGTGATACCACCACCTAACGTAACGGGTGTTTTGCACATGGGGCACATGCTCAACAACACCATCCAGGACATACTGGTAAGGCGTGCGCGTATGCAGGGCAAGAACGCCTGCTGGGTACCCGGCACCGACCATGCATCTATTGCCACCGAGGCCAAAGTGGTCAACAAACTGCAGGAAGAAGGCATCCCCAAAAATTCATTGACTCGTGAAGAATTCCTGAAACATGCATGGGACTGGACCGATAAACATGGGGGGATCATCCTGGAACAGTTGAAAAAGCTGGGAGCATCATGCGACTGGGATCGTACTTGTTTTACCATGGATGAAATACGCAGCGCAGGTGTTATCAAAGTCTTTGTTGATCTCTACCGCAAAGGTCACATCTATCGTGGTATCCGGATGGTCAACTGGGACCCCGCTGCGAAGACTGCTCTGTCTGACGAAGAGGTGATCTACCGCGAAGTGCAATCCAAACTTTATTATATCCGCTACCAGGTTGAGGGAGAACCTGACCAGCATGTTACTATTGCAACAACCCGTCCCGAAACAATCCTGGGAGATACGGCAGTATGTGTCAATCCCAACGATGAACGATTCAAACACCTTGTAGGTAAAAAGGTACTGGTACCACTCATCAACAGACCAATTCCCGTATTGGAAGACGAATATGTTGACATGGAATTCGGTACCGGCTGCCTGAAAATTACCCCGGCACACGACATCAACGACTATGAAATAGGAATGCGCCACAACCTGGAATCGATAGATATTCTAAACGATGACGGAACACTCAGCAAAGCTGCTCAGTTGTACGTAGGCGAAGACAGGTTTGATGTACGTGAGAAAATCGCCGTCGATCTGGAAAAATCAGGGAATCTTGTAAAAGTTGAAGATTACACCAATAAAGTGGGTTACTCCGAGCGCACCGATGCCGTAATTGAACCCAAATTAAGTACCCAGTGGTTCCTGAAAATGTCGGAACTGGCCAAACCCGCGCTAAAAGCTGTAATGGAAGATGAAGTTCGTTTCCATCCGCCAAAATTCAAAAACCTCTATCGCCACTGGATGGAGAATGTAAAAGACTGGTGTATATCCAGACAGCTTTGGTGGGGACACCGCATTCCCGTCTACTACCTGGAGGATGGCAGCTATGTGGTGGCCGAAACTGAAGATGAAGCAGTCCGGCTGGCCAGAGAAAAAACCGGCAATAACTCGCTCACAATAAATGACCTGAAACAAGATGAGGATGTACTTGACACCTGGGCGTCATCATGGCTGTGGCCGATTACTGTATTCGACGGTTTCAATCCCGACAACAAAGAAATCGATTACTACTACCCTACCAATGATTTAGTGACTGCACCGGAGATTATCTTTTTCTGGGTAGCACGAATGATCATGGCAGGGTATGAATATCGCGGAACGTATCCGTTTAAAAATGTATACTTCACGGGAATTGTTCGCGACAGCCAGCGACGCAAGATGTCGAAATCGCTGGGTAACTCACCCGAACCGCTTGAGCTGATCAAAAAATACGGTGCCGACGGTGTAAGAATGGGCATGCTTCTTTGTTCACCGGCCGGGAATGATATTCTCTTTGATGAAAGTCTTACCGAACAGGGACGCAACTTTGCCAACAAAATATGGAATGCTTTCCGCCTGGTAAAAAGCCAGGAAGTAGCTGCCGGCATGGAGCAACCCGAGAGCTCAGCGCTGGCAGTAGAGTGGTTTAGTAACAAGCTGAATCAATCTATCGAAACCATCGACAGCTATTTTGAAAAATACAGGATATCTGACGCCCTGATGGAGATTTACCATCTTTTCTGGGACGAGTTTTCATCATGGTATCTCGAACTGATCAAACCCGCTTATCAACAACCTATTGATGAAAAGACCCATCAGGCAACACTGAAATTCTTTGATGACCTGATGCGTTTGTTGCATCCTTTTATGCCTTTTATTACCGAAGAGATATGGCATCACCTGGAACACAGAAAAGAAGGGGAAAGTATAATGGTTAGTCTTCAGCCCGAGGCCAAACCCTACAATGCTGAACTCCTCCGGCAATTTGAACATGTAAAAGAAGCCATAGCAGGCATTCGAAACCTGCGTCAGGAAAAGAACCTGTCGCCCCGCGAAGCGCTTAAAGCAATGGTAATGACAGGAAAAGACGGTTACTTCGAGCGTCTTGATCCTGTTCTTAAGAAAATGGCCAACCTCGAGTCGGTGGAAACAGTCGGCGAAAAGGTTAAAGGTGCTGTTTCGTTTCTGGTTAAATCATCGGAATATTTTATTCCTTTGGACGGATTGATCAACGTCGACGAAGAAATCGCCAAGCTCGAAGAGGAACTGAAACGTATGAAGGGATTCCTGAATGGTGTTATGAAAAAGCTCGGCAATGAAAAGTTTGTGTCCAATGCTCCTGTAAAGGTTGTAGAGTTGGAGAAAAAGAAAAAAGCCGATGCCGAAGCAAAAATTCAGGTGCTGACCGAGAGTATTGAGAATTTGAAAAAGTAAACTGGGTGCTGGGTGCTGGATTCTGGTTGCTGGGTGCTGGGTGCTGGATTCTGGTTGCTGGGTGCTGGGTGCTGGTGGCTGGTTACTGGTGGCTGGTTACTGGTGGCTGGTTACTGGTGGCTGGTTACTGGTGGCTGGTTGCTCAACCTTAACCTCAACCTCATTTGGTCATTGATAGAGGCTGCTGAAAAAGTCAGCAACCTGTTTCTAATTTATTTTCCATTGTTCTTTTTGGCATTGCCCCAAAATTGCCTGTAATTACAAGGTTATATTTATTAAACAGCCTTCAGACTCATATCGAGACTTCGTATCTGATGCGTAAGCGCACCTACAGAAATATAATCCACGCCACACTCGGCATAACTGCGAATGGTCTCTTTGGTAATTCCGCCTGATGATTCGGTCTCGTATTTCCCGTCAATAAGTTTAACCGCTTCTTTGGTGGTACGGGGATCGAAATTATCCAGCATAATACGATCTACACCCCCCGTTTCAAGCACCTGACGAAGTTCATTCAGATTGCGAACCTCAATCTCGATTTTCAAATCTTTTCCAATATTATCGAGATATTTACGAGTGTTTCTAATGGCATTTTCGATACCACCGGCAAAATCGATATGATTATCTTTGAGCATAATCATATCAAACAGCCCCATCCTGTGGTTCTCCCCCCCGCCTATCTTTACGGCTTGCTTTTCAAGAAGACGCATTCCCGGGGTGGTCTTTCGGGTGTCGAGTATTTTTGTATGCGTACCCTCCAGCAATTGAACATACTCCCTGGTGTGAGTAGCAATACCGCTCATGCGTTGCATGATATTGAGCACGAGACGTTCTGCGTTCAACAAAGTTCTGACTTTTCCTTTAACAGCAAAAGCCACATCGCCGGGTTGTACTAAAGAACCGTCTCCTAAGAGCGGGCTGATTTCAATATCGGCCTGCAGATAACGAAACACCTCAAAAGCTGCGTCAACTCCGGCAAGCACACCGGGCTCCTTTACCAATAACTGAACCTTCCCTTCGGCTTCTTCCGGGATACAGGCCAGAGATGAGTGATCGCCATCCCCGATATCTTCCTTCAGGGCATTAATTATAAATTCCTTTAAGTATTCGTTCTTCATTCCTGTTTTTCTATTCTAATTTGATGAATTAATGATTTACCATCCTCTGTTGTCTTTACCAAAAAATACATGCGAAACTGTTCATTGGTACATTTGTATTCACCAATGGCAAAGGTCGCATTCTGCCGGGCACCATGATGCAAAATCTGAAAGGATGTTACTTTATTGTCTTTAAAAAAATTCCTGAGTATAAAGTGCGCCTGTTCCTTGCTGAAAATACCCGACTCACCGGGAAGAACCAGTTCAATTTTGTCGTTCAGAAAAGGAGAAAGCTTAGATATATCTCCCTGTTTCATGGCCTCAACCACTTTTGCAGGCAGGGGCTCTTTTTTCTCACTTTGGGCATGACTAAGCCCAAAAACAAGTAAAAAGACAAAAAAAGGCAGAAGTTGTTGTAGTGTTTTCATTCGTATAAAATTTATTTATGAGCCCGGTATAAAAAGC
>NZ_AHZV01000347.1 GCF_000250735.1 Anaerophaga thermohalophila str. Valhall | reverse complement strand
CAGGTTAACACTTCTGCCTTCTGCCTGGCAAACTTCTGCCTGTCGATTACTTATATCTAAAAATCTAACGGTCTTTTGTATCAACACTCCGTTAAACTTTTGCAGTCATCTGGTAATCAATTGTTTATACAATTAATGGCACAAACCACAACGCTCTCATAGTAAAAACTTTGTGTCATCACCTCTTTGCGTTTAGGCTTTTTTAAACTGACTATTGAAAAAACTGCATAGTAAGATTTACCACAACGAGATTATGTGTAAATTTTCGCATGCCAGTTCAGTCAGGCCAATAACTTAGACAAATTTTATACGAAAAAACTAAAGCCGTTTATAGAAGCTTCAGTTTTTTAAGTTCAATTTTCAGTTGCTCCCTGTTTTCATCTTCCATTTCACAAAGCGGTGCCCTGAACACCTCGCTCACTTTTCCCATAAGCGCCAAAGCTGTTTTTACCGGTAAGGGATTAGACTCGAGAAACATCAGTTCCATCAGCGTGCGATACTTAAAAAACAAACTTCTTGCAGTTTTTAAATCACCATCAATAGATGCTTTCATCATCTTATGAAAATCGGCAGGAATAAGATTTGCCACCACGGAAATACATCCGTCGGCTCCCATACAATTGGCCGAAAAAGAGAGAAAATCGTCTCCACTGTAGACTTTGAAACCTTCGGGACGATTGGCTAAAAGCTCGGCAAAAACATTCATATCACCACCGGCTTCCTTAATACCAATAATATTTTTATGGTTACCGGCCAATTCGATTGCTGTGCCGGGTTCAATAACACTACCGGTTCGACCCGGCACATTGTAGAGAATAACCGGGGCATCAACGTTTTTGGCTACCTGCGAGAAATGCTTGTAAATACCACGGCGCGAAGGTTTATTGTAATATGGAGATACAACCAGTAAAGCGTCAGCTCCAAGTTCTACGGCTTTTTTACTGTATTTTATACAATCGGAGGTAGAATTACTCCCTGTCCCTGCTATAACAGGAACCCTCCCGTTAACCTTCTTCACGCACCTTTCAATCATCTGAGCATCTTCCGCATCACTCAAAGTGGGCGTTTCACCGGTAGTTCCACATACAACAATACCATCAGTTCCGCTGCTTATATGAAATTCAATTAATTCATCAAAAGTCTCAAAATCAATCTCTCCTGTATCTTTAAAAGGAGTCACAATGGCCACTATGGAGCCTTGCAGATTTTTAATTTGCATAACGATATTTTTTTAGTTCGGCTAAAATATTTTTTCAAATGCATCGTAATATTCAGGAAAACAATTCAAAGAATGGACTGCCGGGGTCATTTCCAACCAAAAAAAGATGAAGAACCCGGCAACAAAAACAATGCACATCAATAAAATTCAAAGTTAATATATATTGACGATTTGGGGAAATTTTTATTTCGATCAGAGGGAACAACACTTTTGTCCGAAAAAACAATCATCTTATCAAGAAAACAAAAAAAATTCGTAACAAATAAAGGTCATTTATCGTTTACTGAGAAGTTGGAAACAAAAAATTTTGTGATTATCGAGAAACCTTTTACATTTATTTCAAAAATTTTTCAATCATGAAGAAAGTAGCATTTTTCGCCTCAGCATTGTTGTTAATAGCCCTGGCCTTTTCGTCTTGTAAATCTGTTCAGGATTGTCCGGCTTACGGACAGGGAGGAGACGTTGAAACAGAAGAAGTAAGGGCTTAATTTTTGCCGTACCCGGGCATGAATATTCTCTCAAGCTTTGCTAAGGATTATATTCATACTTTAAGGTTACAATACTCCGTTAAACTTTTTCAATACGCTGCAAACCAATTGTTTGCATCTAAATGGGTTTGACTGTTAAAATGCAGTCGATCAAGGTTGTAACAATCATCTTACATCTTATATCCAAAAATCTAACGATCTATTGAGGTTAACGGTGTTCATTTAAACTTTACTGTAAAAAACTTAATGAATCCCGACGTTGTCTAAAAAGTGAAAACGCCTGCTTACACAAGTCTTTTTGTGAGTTCATAGACCATCGCTATATAGACATTCCCGGCATTCAGAAAAATAAAAGTGGAATCAGACGAAAAAAATCCGTCCGATTCCACTTTTGTAATTTTAACCTGCTTTATTCATAAGTTTTCGTC
>NZ_AHZV01000348.1 GCF_000250735.1 Anaerophaga thermohalophila str. Valhall | reverse complement strand
TAGTGATATTTTTTAAAGTCGGATACTCTGCTCGCCCTGCTTAATCAGGTCTCGTTTCATAAACAAATAATTTCCAATCATTGAAAAAAGTATAACACAGTGAATGGAGCTTTATGACCAAATGCTAAATAGTGTTCGTCTATAAACTCGCAAAAATTTTTACAATATGTGTGTCTGTTCAGAAAGTGCCAGTTGCAAGGCTTGCGAAGCCGACAAAAACGCAGTTTACTTTCCGTAAATGAGTATTTTGGCGGCGAGCATAACACAGCAAATGGTACTTTATGGACAGACACTAAATAGTTTAGAAGAATCCTCTTTATCTTATCGATCAAAATTACTAACTTGGGAATTACAACAAAATGGTTAGATTCTTTAAACATAAGTAGCCGACAGGCAAAAAGTATGAGGCTGTCTCAAAAGTCCAAATTTGATGTCATTCTGAGCTTGTCGAAGAATCTTTTCATTTGAAAGACAGATGTTTCGACTACGCTCAACATGACAAACCTTTGGAATATTATGCTTTTGAGACAGCCTCTACCGATGATTAATGAACCTGGAAGTGGCAGAATGAATGAAAGCCTGAAGCGAAATTATATACCTATTGCAACATACTTAAAAAAACGAACATAAATTAAAAACTCCTAGTCATGCAAAGAAAAAAGAAAAAAATACAAAAAAAGACAAGAAGAAATCATCAGGTGCCTGGACTATTGGCTGGGGCTGGTTTGTTGTAGTACCTGCTTTGGCATTTTTGTCATGGGCCACCAGGAAAGGCATCAAAGATGCTATAGAAGAAGAACACCCCTCTCCGCTAACAATTCTGAAAGAGCGGTATGTAAAAGGTGAAATTGACCGGAATGAGTATGAAGAGAAACTAAAGGATTTGATGGGAGCTTAGAATTGATTTAAATGAAAGGAGCATGTGGCTTTGGTTTCTCCTTCGGCTTTGCCGCTTTGTTTACAAAGAAAACTGCCACAAAAGGGCATGTATAAAGAAATCGCGAGTTCCATCCGACCTTAATAAATAAATTTTATACGGATGAAAGTAATAAAAGCCTAAACGCAGAGACGCAATGGCGCAAAGTTTTTATTATAAGAACGTTAGAGTTTATGTTATTGATTGTGCAAACAATTAATTAGGGTCTGCTGAATAGCACTTAACCTGCTTTATTCATAAGTTTTCGTC
>NZ_AHZV01000349.1 GCF_000250735.1 Anaerophaga thermohalophila str. Valhall | reverse complement strand
GACGAAAACTTATGAATAAAGCAGGTTAAGTAATTTAGTCAGTAGTTTTTAGTCAGCAGCCAGTAGTGTGAATTATAAACACTAACATACGTCTCTGCGTTTAGGCTTTTTTAACGAACTCAAAGTTCTTTGATCTTTATATTTTTGAATTCAACTTCGTTGCCATGGTCCTGTAAAAGAATGTTACCTTTCTCATACTCTCCGAAATTTGGCCAGTCCTTGTACTTGCTATACGCTACAAGAGCCCTCCACATTTGGGTATCACGTTCGTACTCCACCACCTTGATGCCGTTGAGATAATGCGCAACCTTTTTGCCTTTAACAACAATTCGTGCCCTGTTCCAGTGATCATAGCCGTTGACATATTTCTTCGCAGGCAGGTGAGGATTAAATTCCAGTCCGTTGGCAGGTATCAGGTCATAAAGAGAAGCAATTGTACGATTGCCATTCACCCCTTTTTTAGCATCGGGATGATAACGGTCGTCAAGAATCTGAAACTCGCAGCCGATGGAGGAGCCGGGTCCTTTATTGAGTTCGGTGTCAACAAAGTATTTGATGCCGCTGTTGGCTCCTTTGGTTAAACTGAAGTCGACTTCCAGGATGAAGTCTTTGTATTTTTTTGTTGGTTACTATGTCACCACCATTACTCGATTCTCCTCCTCCCGATGCATGCACTTTCAAGATGCCATTATTTATGCTCCAGCCTTTTTCGGGGAAATGATCTAATTTTGCACCGCACCATCCGTTGGTGGTTGCACCGTCCCAAAGCAACTTCCAGCCGTCCGACTTTTCTCTCTCTGTAAGTTGATTTTTTAAATAGCTGACTTCAGGTGCCGTATTATTCTTGTACTTTGAAAAATCTTCAGCTTCAATTTCCCTTATCGTGATATTTTTCCAGCGAATCTTTTTCCCGGCGAGCGATTTGTTATTGCCTATGCCATGTACCTGCAGTGCAATGAATCCGGTTTCTGTCTCTTCCTCCACAAGGTTTGCTGCTGGAATATCGTTGACCCAGGTCATAATATTATTGTTGAATGCAACAACTTTGAAGTGATTCCATTCACCTTTTTTGAAGGCTTTTTTTGCTGCTTCATTGTATTCAAGGGGATATCTCCATCCCTTTCGGGCTTCATCGTAAATACCTCCCGCCCATCCGCGCGGTGTGTCTTCGCATTCTACCTGAAGCCCGTGTACCCTGCCGTTCATGTAATTCTGGTTGCTGTGACTTCTTATTTGAACTCCGGAGTTCAATCCTTCGTCCATTTTCATATCATACTCCAAAACAAAATTGGTAAACTGCTTTTTAGTAGCCAGAAAGGTGTTGGGAGAATTGGTTACCGAAGTACCTACGATCATCCCGTCAGTGGCTTCGTAGGGAGCATCACCGTTGAGGACTTTCCAGCCATTAAGGTTTTTTCCGTTGAACAGTTCTTTTCCGGAATTTTGTCCGTGTAAAACCGTCCATGAGGTTATAAATATAACCGGTAAAAGAAATAGTTTTTTTCGCATGACTATCGTTTTTTTCATATTTAATTGGTGATGGCAATTTAAGGTTTGTTAACTTGCGGCCGGAGATGTTTTTGTGTCAAATGTGGATGTTTTTGATTCAGCCGCAGAAGTGTGAAAAGAAATGAAATTTGTTGTTCGCATATTGGTACTGTGTTTTTCGGTTTTTGCGAGTGCTTTCAGTCAGGCACCACGTTTCGACCGTTTTGATATTTCCAGCGGTTTGTCGCAAAACAATATCAACGGGTTGGTTATTGACGACATTGGAAATATCTGGGTTGGCACGCTTGACGGACTGAATAAATATAATGGCTACGAGTTTGAAGTCTTCAAACCATTGTCCGATGATTCTGATGGTATTTCCGGAAATCATATTATTTCAATGGGAAAGGGGCTGAATGGCGATATCTGGGTTACTACACGAGACAGGGTTCTGAATCATTATCGGGCTGACGTGCAGCGATTTCGGCATTTTCCCGACTCGGTTTTCGAAGCTGCGGGTATTGCGCCTGTAAATAATCTGGTTCAGTTGAACGATTCTTTACTCTGGTTCAGTGACAACGATCAGCTTGGCCTTTTGAATACCCGGCAGAATGTGTGTAAAAAATTCCAGGCACCGGGTTGGGTACACGGAATCGCTTTGATAGGTGACAGCACAATTATTTATGGTGGTTTTGGTATTCAATATTTAAGACTGGATAAAGAGGATTCAATTTTAAGCATTGTCCCCGTTGATATCAGCGGATCTCCCTGTTTTCATCTTCAACAGGACGGTGCTGCCTGGTATGGAATTTCAGATTCGGGAATTGAAAGGATTTCGAATCAATTTACATTACGTGAAATTGTTGCAACTTTTCGTGAACTGGGACTATCCTTTTTGGAACCTTCTTCGCTCAATAGTTTTACCGTTCACAGAGGGAATTTCTGGCTTGGAGACAATAATCTGCTGGCCCGCGTTCAGAGAAGTGGCAACGGGTATTCGACAACATTTTTTAGTTATGATCCGGGAAATGACTCGTCGTTTAAAGGATATCACGTTACGCATCTGCGTTTTGATGCGTTGGGAAATTTATGGATAGGGACGCTTAAAAACGGTTTGAATTACTTCAGTTACAAGAAGAATCAGTTTATTCATTACAACTGGCGCAGGCAGAAATTAAACAGTCCCGACACCGATCCGGTCAGAGCAATATGCAAGAGAGACAATGATGACATCTGGCTGGGTTTCGACAGAGAAGGTGTTGGTATCATTGATAAAAAAGGGGAACAACGGTATTTTAGTCATTACTTCACAAGGGAGGGTACAAATCGAAATATCAATAATGTTCGGAATATTTTTGAAGATTCATCGGGAAATATCTGGATTGGAGAAGGTAGTCGATTATGCATTTATAATCAGGCAAAGCAGCGTATTGAAGCGGTTAATTGCAGGTTTTCGTGGGACTGGCCTTATCAGTGTTATTCTGTGAAGGAATTGGAAACCGGAATCGTTACTTTGACATCATCACAAAGAACCGGAAAAGTTAATTTAAAAACCGGTGAACTGTCTGTTTTTTCTCTTGATGAAAGTGTATCCGGCAGCGTTCGCGATATTGTGAAAGACAAATATGGCAGTTTATGGATCGCTAAAGACGAAAACGGACTTCTGAAATATGACGGCCCTGATAAGCCGATAAGGAGTATAAGAAGCTCTACTCATGGTCTGTCGGACAATAAAGCTTACTGCCTTTGGGTAGCTGGTGACAGTTTGTGGATTGGTACCAATGCTGGATTGAATCTTTTTTCGATAACGGGCGACAGCATTATAGATAAGTACTTCGAAAGCGATGGTTTGTCCAACAACATTGTTTACAGTCTGTATTACGATGCTGAAGATAATATGTGGATGAGCACCAACCGGGGTATTACCCGTTTTGATGTAAAAAACCGGCAATTCGTGACTTTTCTTACCAATGATTTCTTTATGGATGATGCTCATTTTGTTTCTGACGACGGGTTTATTTATTATGGTGGCTATACCGGAGTGGTTGGCTTTCATCCCGACAGCATCAGTACCTTACACCCCGGAATGAAAATCCATTTTGAAAGTTTCCGGTTGTTTAACCGCGAAATATTGCCCGGCGACAGCATCGGCAATCGCGTGTTGATAAAGGAAAACCTTAAGAATGATAGTCTGATACGATTGAAACATGATGAGAATTCATTTTCTGTTGAATTCAATGCGTATCCTTTTGATTATCCCAACCATAATGTTTTCCGGTTCAGGTTGAGAGGCCTGCAGAAAGAGTGGACGTATTCGGATGGAGCTAACAGAATAGCTTCCTACACAGCCGTACCGCCTGGTGAGTATACATTTGAGCTGCAGGCTGCACCCAACCGTCAGTCGCTTGATTCCATCCAACGGCTAAGAGTAGTTATTATTCCTCCCTTTTGGCAAACAGCCTGGTTTAGAGGTGTTCTGATTGTCGGATTGGTGGGAGGTGTATTCGGCGGATATCAAATCAGGCTCAGACAAATCAGAAAAAGAAACTTACTTCTGAAAAGCACGGTTGATGAGCAAACGAAAGAATTGAGGGCAAGAAATCAGCAGATACTTGAAATGTCGGAAAAACTGCATGAAGCCGATCAGTCAAAATTACGTTTTTTCACAAATATTTCGCACGATTTCCGGACACCACTAACACTTATTCTGGCTCATCTCGACAGCTTTGACCAGCAAAAGAATAAAGCAGTTCATGCCATCCGCAGAAATGCTTATCGTCTGTTGAATATGATCAACCAGCTTATTGATTTGCGTAAATTGGACCAGGGACAACTGAAATTGTCTGTCAGAAATTTTGAGCTTGTGACTTTTATTACGGAAATTGTTCAATCGTTTCGGCCGGTGGCTACTCAAAAAGATATAGAATTGGCATTTTACAGCTTTCCTGAACGATTATCTGTATGGCTCGATGCCGATAAACTGGAAAACATTCTCTATAATTTATTGTCGAATGCCATCAAATATTCCCCTCAAGGGAAAACTGTTATGGTAAGTGTCGGAGAAACTGACGATCAATTCTATATTGACGTTGAAGACCAGGGAATAGGTATACCAAAAAATGAATTGCTTAGCATCTTTGACCGGTTTTATCGTTCCGGGAAGGTAAACAATCATATTGAGGGGCATGGTATCGGGCTTACAATTGTTAAAGGACTAACCGAACTTCAAAAAGGTACTGTTGAAATCGAGAGCAGTGAGGGGCGTGGAACCCGGTTTCGTCTGAGTTTTCTTAAGGGACAGGAGCATTTTGGTAAAAACGATTTTGACAAGAGTTCCACCGGTACTTATGTCCATGATGATAAGGTTTTCCTGGATGATGAGCATGAGAATTTTTCACGCTTTGGGAGGCAAAAAGTTCTGATCGTCGAAGACAATGTCGAACTATCCAGGTTTTTAAAGGAACTGCTCGGCAGGTGGTTTGAAGTTAGCATCGCCCGTAACGGGAAAGATGCCGTTGGGAAAGTTTCTGATTTTAAACCCGATCTTATTGTCTCTGATGTTATGATGCCGGTTATGAATGGAATTGAATTTTGCAGGAAAATCAAATCTGATGATCGTACTGCTAATATTCCTTTTGTTTTTCTTACCGCACGAACAGATGAGGAGACACATATTGAGGGATTTGAGCTTGGAATTGACGGATATATTGAAAAGCCGTTTAACGGCAGAATTTTCCTTGCCCGGCTTATGGCCATTCTGGAAAATCGCAGCAAGTTAACCCGGCATCTGGAAGAGCAGAAAAAGTCGGGTGTCGGGGACGCCGGTCTTTCCAAATCTGACAGAGATTTTCTGGAAACTGTGAATGCTCTGATTGACAAAAGATATTCCGATCCCGCATTTAATGTGGAAATTTTGGGCAAAGAACTTTTTATGAGCCGTTCATCGTTTTACAGAAAGTTTAAAGACGTTACCGGCATTACAGCTGCCGGGTATATTCGGAAAATTCGTCTTCATAAAGCAGCGTCTCTTTTAAAGAACGATGGGATTCAGGTTTCACAGGTTGCCGAACGGGTTGGATTCCAGAGTGTGGCTCAATTTCGCAAATCCTTCAGGGAAGAGTTTGGAAAAACACCTGGTGAATGGGCGAAGAGTTAAGGGATGAACTTAAAAACCGGTTTGACAACTGTTATGGGAAGCACCCCCCCATAATTGTGCCTGGGATTTTATCTGATATTGAGGGAATAATGAAAAAAATCCAAAAAAAATTTGCAGAGAAGAAGAAAATGTTGTTACTTTGTGAGTGAATACTAACAAACCTAATTTTAAAATTATGCTTTCAGAGCGACAACAACAAATTATAGAAACTTCAATAGGACTGATCGATCGATTGGGTATTCAGGGGTTTACAATTAAGAATCTGTCTAAAGAAATTGGGATTTCTGAGCCTGCTATTTACCGGCATTTCGAAAGCAAGGTTGAAATATTGAGTACTATTTTGGAGGGATTCAGAAATAAAATCATTGAATACCATAGAGAAGGATCGGACCGAAAACTGTCTGCAAGGGAGAAAATTGAAACTTTTTTTGAAATGATTTTTCTGGTTTTCAGCAGAAATCCGATGTTGATATCTGTAATTTTTGCTGAAGAGATATTCAGAAATGAACCCGCTTTGACCCGTAAAGTGATGGAGATACAACAGATCAATGAAAAGATGCTGGGAGAGTGGATCGGGAAACTCGATCTGACGGATGCAATGAAAGATACACGTTTGGATATGATAACCATGATATTCTTTGGTTCTGTACGTCTTCTTGCGCGCAAGTGGAAAATGAATGATCGTCGTTTTGATCTTAAAAAAGAAGGTAACCAATTGATAAAAACAATAATAAAGATAATTGCAGTTTGAACGGGGCTGTCTGAAAACGCTCCCGAAGAATTCGGGATAAATTACGATACTCTGTGCATACTTTGTGTAATTCATAGTTAACCGGGTTCCACGGAGTTGGCACAGTATCCCAAAAATGAAAAATTGGTCCTTTCAGGCACCCTCTTCCAATGGAACTTAAAATTGAATTGTATATGAAGATTACGAAAGTAAGTGAAGCTCCGGTAAAAGAAACTCCGCACAAAGTGGATACGCGACCTGTTTATGATACTGAAAGCGCTCAGGCAGTGCACATAAGATTGGAGCCAGGAGAACGGCTGAAACCCCATATCACACCGGTCGATGTTTTCTTTTACATACTGGAAGGTACACCAAATGTGCACATTGGTGATGAGCAGGAAACCGTTCAGGCCGACTGGGTGATTGAGAGTCCTAAAGACATTGTTCATTATTTATCCAACACATCCGAAAAACCTGCAAGAATTCTCGTAGTGAAGGCGCCGCGACCAACCAGGCAGACTAAGCTGCTATAAAAGATTTTCTTCAGGAAGCTGTCTGAGGGCATATTAATCACATTTTAAAACAAATAATATTTGTGCAATTTCTTTGATTGCTTTTCAGATATGAAAAGTTAGTTAGTATTAACAAACTATTGATTTAAATTCAAAAATATGATGTACCGAATAGCCATCTTTATTCTGACAATTATTATCAGCCTGGGAACAACTTCTGCCAACGGTCAATCGTTTGGTATCGGTATCGTTAGGGATGCATCTGATGTGGAACTTCGGTATTTGAGCAGTCAAATCAAGTCTGAAATTGAATCGTTGACAAAGCGTGATGCCAAATTAGTATTTTATGAGAAAGAAGGCGGCTGGACAAAAAAGAAAAAACAAGGGAATACCTGCTTGATTTCATGAATAATCCCGGCATAGACATTGTTGTGACGGTTGGATTGTTATCCTCTGACGTAGCGTCCCAATTATCCGATTTCTCCAAGCCATTGATTGCTGCCACTATTCTTGACGAAGAATTGCAGGATTTATCTGTCATCGGAGGACAAACCTCTGGTGTTCACAATTTTTCGTACATAAAATCGCCTGTCCAAATAAAAAAGGATTTAAGAGCATTTTCTGAATTGTTTAATGCCTCACATGTCACTGTTGTTTTTCCCGAGAATATTTATGAACAACTAAATAACACAGGTACCTGGTTGAATGGAGTTGATGATAGTACACAGCTATCTTTTTTATCGTTGTCTCCTGGTTCTGCTTTGTCCCCGGCTTTACCTTCCAATACCGAGGCGGTAGTTGTGCTGCCGATGACTGGTCGTTCGACCGATGAAATCAGTGAGCTCTTTTCGCACTTCAATAAACTTGGAATACCGTCTCTTACCATAAAGGGAACAGACTATTTAGAACTTGGTGCAACGGTAACTTTCACACCGCGGTTTTCGATTTTGCAAATGGCTAGAGCTACAGCTACAAGGGTTGTAAAAGTCATTGAAGGATATGAGCTGTCGAACATTCCTGTTATAGTCGGCGAGGAGAACCGCAGGCTGGTAGTTAATATGGAGAGTGTGCGGCAGATTAACCGTTTTCCTGTCTGGTCGCACTTACAGGATGCTGTATTGATGAACGTGGAAAAAGTGTCTGGAGAGGAGCTTGGTTTGCACGAGGCTATCTCCCTGGCTTTGGAGAATAATTTGGAAGGCCGAATAACCGACAGGGAATTGCTGATGGCCGGACAGGATGTTAAAATCGCTCGCTCCAATGTGTTGCCTGCCGTTGATGTTTCTGCATCCGGCGTTCAGTTAAGCGAGAATCTGGTTGAGTCTTCAATGGGGCAGAAAGGAGAATTTACCATTACAGGATCCGTATCGTTAAGGCAGGTAATTTATTCCGAGGAAGCCTTTGCAAATGTTGCCATTCAAAAACTGTTAGCTGAGAATGAAAAGCACAACAACCGGGCGACAACACTCGATATTGTAAAGAACGTTGTTGAAGCTTATGTAAATTTACTCTATGCCAAAAATAACTACAAGATTCGTAATGAAAACGTAAATGCGAATTTACAAAATCTTGAAATAGCAAAATCCAAAGAAAAGGCAGGAGCCTCAAGTGTATCCGATGTGAACCGCTGGGAAAGTGAAGTGAACCTGTCAAGGATGGAACTTAATGAAGCTGAAGCTGCTTATAAATCTGCAATGTACCGTCTGAACAGACTTCTGAACAGGAAGGTGGATCAACCGGTTTCCATTCCCGATTCATTTGATATTCTTGGCCAGGTTATTAAGCACCGGGAGCTTTTGGCTCAATGCTTTAACGATCCCCTTCTTACAGAATATTATGCCGATTTTATAATTGAGCAGATGCGGCTCAACTCACCCGAACTTAAAAAAATAGCTACTGCAGGTGATATTGCCGGGCGCAAAAGGAAATTATATTCCCGGAAATCCTATCTGCCAGAAGTGGCCATTGTTGGCGGGGCCGATCAGGCTTTTGTGAGAGAGGGCATTATCCGCAATCCACAGTTGCCCGTTCCTGAGCCGCCTGACGATATAACATGGAATGTGGGACTTAACATGCGGTTCTCTCTCTTCGAAGGGGCTAAGCGTAAAAATGAACTTAAACGAACAGTTCTGGAACAGGAAAAAATTGAATGGCAAAAACAAGCGTTGATAAACGAGATGCAAACAGGCATTCGGGCGGGTGTTCAGCAACTACAGGCCTCATTTAAGGATATGGCTCTTGCAGAAAATGCGGCTGCTGCAGCCGATGAGAATTTCAGAATTATTCAGGACGCTTATAATGAGGGAGTCGTTGGTGTGATTGAGCTTATTGATGCTCAGAATATGATGATCCGTACCAAATTGCTTTCGGTCAATGCCAGATATAGTTATGTGCTTAATTATGCAAATACCGAACGTTTGCAGGGAGAGTACTCTTTTTTGAAGAGTGATGAGGATCATCAGCAATATGCTGAAAACCTTGCCAATTATCTGAGTCTGGAAAAATTTTAAGAAGTTGTGCTTCTGAAACATATTGGATGACATAAAGAATAATAACATTAAACGAGAGGATATGAGAATCTTATACACTATTTTAATCGCCTTGCTGATTGCCGGTTGTAGTCGTATGGAAGAACAGACTGAGGCAATTCGTCCTGTTTTCTATTTTAAGGTTGGCGAATCGTTTCATACTACGCAACGTGCTTTTCCCGGTGTTACCCAGCCGGCTGATGAGGCCAGACTTAGTTTCAAGACGGGTGGTACTGTAACCCGTCTCTATGTAGATATGGGAGATACGGTAAAACAGGGAGAATGCCTGGCTCAATTGGATAGCACGGATTATTACATCAACTACGTAAAAGCTGTTTCTGCTTTGGACAATGCAGAAGCCCAACTGGCTAATGCACTTTCCGAATTTCAACGAATGGAAAAACTCTACATCAAAAACAACATTTCGTTGAGGGACTACGAACAGGTTAAGACCCGGCTCGAATCGGCCCGGGCCATGGAAAAATCTTCCAGGTTGCAGGTGCAGCTGGCTCAGAATCAGTTGAACTATACCTCTTTAAAAGCTCCTTTTTCAGGGGTTATCAGCTCTGTTTTTATAAGGGAGAACGAAATGATCGGGGCAGGAAAACCTGCCATTGTACTCTCTTCTTTAAACAATTTTGAAGTGAAAACAATTATCCCGGAGAATTTGATAGGACAGTTAAAGCCCGGGATGCATGTCGATGTTACGCTTAATACTTCCAAAAACACCTCTTTTTCCGGTAAAGTGATAGAAATAGGAACTACCTCACAAAATGCTACTGCTTTTCCCGTAATAATCGGACTGCAAGATGCTGATGCGAGGCTTTTTTCGGGGATGACTACTACCGTGACTTTTCAGTTTAATTCGATTAAAGGGGTTGAAGCAGAACCTTTGATTATTCCCGAAGATGCTGTTTGTCATGACCATAAGGGAAATTACGTTTTTGTGGCTCAGCCTGCTCAAGATGAAGAAGATGTGTTTATTGTTAAGCGAAAAGAAATTGTTACCGCCGGCCTAAAACCTGAAGGATATCTTATCGGTGAAGGGCTTTCGGAAGGAGACGTTGTGGTAACTGCCGGACTCCGTTTTATGTATGAAGGCCGAAAAGTCAGGCTGTTGAACAATTTTAACTCTGCTTTGGAAGAATAAGACTGAAGAACAGGCATGTTGCAATGTAGTTGATAAAACTCGTTGATAGCCACACCTTTATTTTCATTCTGTTAAACAATTTAACAGAGTATTGGTAGTACAATAGTTTGTTGAGTTTTTGTAAACGCCTTGTATCCAACTGGTTATATTTAAGGGGTTTGTTTTGATAAAATGCATATTTTCAACGCGATACGAATCACCTTATATCTTAAATCTAATAATCTAACGATCTATTGTAGTAGTGATTGTATTTTAATTCATTGAGTCTGTTTCTAATAATCATCGTTAGAGTAGGTTCATTTATAAATCCATTAGCATGAATTTAACAAAGCTCACATTAAACAATAGCCGAATAGCCATTATTGTTATTCTGGTCGTTGCAATTATAGGGATAACTAATTATTTCCATCTCGAGCGAGACAGCATGCCACCCTATACCATTCGTCTTGCTACTGTCGTTACCCACTTTCCTGGTGCCGATCCTGATGAGGTGGAAGTGCTTGTTACAGAACCTCTTGAAGAAGCCATTCGTGAAATTCCGGAGGTGAAGACGATTACCAGCGAATCACGACCGGGACTGTCTGTCATCACTGTTGAATTGCTTGTTAAAGTAAGGGAATCCGAACTTCAGTCTGTCTGGACTTCCTTACGCAATAAAGTTGAAGATAACCGGAATATTCTGCCTTCAAATATTATTGGGCCCGTTGTAAAAGATGAGGACATAGGAACCGTATTCGGAATTATTTTGGGGGTAACGGGTGACGGTGTGCCCTACAACAAATTGGAGGATTATGCAAAAGATGTAAGAGAAGAACTTCTTCATTTGCCTGATGTGGAAAAAATCAAATACGGCGGAATTCAGGAAGAGCGTATTTTTATTGAATTCGACGATAAGCAACTGGCTCAATACGGTCTGGGGGGAAATGAACTGAGGAATATTATTGCAGCAACCAATATTCTTAGTCCCGCGGGTGAAATAAATGTCGGCCGTAAACGTATTGAACTGGAACCCTCGGGCAGTTTTAAAAATCTTGATGATTTGAGAAATATACTTGTTTCGGCAAGTGGTGGTTCATCAGTTTATCTAAAAGACATTACAACAAAAATATACCGCGACTACATTACTCCTCCCGAAAAAATTGTAAAGATTAACGGGCAAAACGCAATTGCCCTTTTCGTGTCTCTAAAAGACGGCGCTAATATTGTTCGTATGGGAGAAGATATCGATGAGGTTTTGCCGATAATAAACAACCGCCTTCCTGTGGGTGTGGAGGTTGTCAGGTCGGCTTCGCAGGATCATGTTGTAAAAGGACAGGTTAATGACTTTTTGATCAATCTGATACAAAGTGTTGTCATTGTTCTTGCTGTGATGTTGTTTTTTCTTGGATTCAGATCGGGCTCCCTGGTTGCTGCCCTATTGCCAATGGTCATTCTCAGTACCTTCTTTTTTCTTGGGTTGATGGATATAGGGTTAAACAAAGTTTCACTGGCAGCCCTCATTATTTCATTAGGATTATTAGTAGATAACGGTATAGTGGTTTCTGAATCAATACTGGTGAGTATGAAGCAGGGCATGAGCACTTTTGAGGCCAGTGTTTATTCCGGAAAAATCTTGCTAATTCCTTTATTGATTTCTTCTTTAACAACGGCTTCGGCTTTTTTGCCTTTTGCCCTTGCGCAAACACCGATGGGGGAGATTTCTTCACCACTTTTTTGGGTGGTGAGTTCTACCATTCTTGGATCCTGGGTGCTGGCATTTACTTTTATCCCCCTGTTGGCAGTGGCTATTGTTAAGACCAAAAAGAACAGGAAAGAACGAAAAACAGGGATCATCGATTCATACATGGAAAAGCTTAATTTGTGGTACAATGGTGTGCTATACCGTGTTTTGCGGAAACCTTTCCTCTTCCTGGGGTTTATAACCTTGTTGTTTATCCTGGCTCTGATATCCATGCAGTTTTTACCTTTCAAGTTGGTTCCGGACAGCGACCGGAATCTCGTGACTGTAGATATTAAATTTCCGTCCGGCACACATATCGAATATACTGAAAAAGCGGTTGATGACATTGGTCAGTTCATCTCGGAAAATCTCCTTGTTACCAATGATTATCCTGATGAAGCCCCCGGTGTTCTTGACTACTCCGCTTTCATCGGAGAAGGGCCCGAACCCTACGATCTGGGATATTTCAAAGATGAAGCAAACTCGAACTACGCTCACATGTTGCTGAATACCACGGGTGACCTGGATAACGATTTTATTATTTCGAAAGTAGACAGTTTCTGTTTTAATCATATTCCCGATGCGGATATTCGTGTCAACAGGCTTACAGGTGCCGGTGCATCAGGTACGCCCGTTGAAGTTCGCATTTCGGGAAGTGATCCCGACCGTTTGTCAGTGATTGCAGGAGAGGTTAAAGAAAAGCTTGTGGAAACCGCAGGGACAAAGAATATTACCGATGACTGGGGGCCGAAAATAAAGACATTAAATGTTAAGATAGATGAGGAAAGAGCGCGACGTTTTGGCCTGACAAATATAGAAATTGCCTCGGCTCTTAATACCGGTTTCTCGGGGATGCTGGTCGGCGGCTTATACGATACCGATGAAGAAATCCCTGTTTATCTGAAAAGTTCGGATAATCAGGAACTCGATGTTTCATCTTTGAACTCTTTTACAATCTATTCTTCGGCCACAGGACAGAATATTCCACTCACGCAGGTAGCAGACGTTTCAGTAGGGTGGCAGTTTGCAAAGGTTATGAGAAAGGATTTGAAGCGCACCATTACTGTTGGTTCTTATCTGAAAACCGGGTACAATGCTTCCGATATTTTTGAAGCCATCGGCCCGTGGATGAAAGAGCAAAAAGAAACGTGGGAGCCAGGCTACAATTATGAGTTTGGCGGAGAAGATGAAGATACACATGAAAATCTAGGCGCTATTTTCGCCAATCTTCCTTTGGCTTTTTTTCTAATTGTCATTTTGTTGGTGCTTCAGTTTAACTCCTTCCGGAAATCCACCATTATTATCTTAGCTATTCCTCTTGGCATGATTGGTGTTGTGGCCGGATGGTTTATTGGTGGTTCGTTTGTTAGTTTCTTCGGTGTGCTTGGGGTTATTGCCCTGGCCGGTATAGTGGTGAATAATGCTATTATTCTTATAGACCGTATTGATGTTGAGATAAATGAGAAACCCGATATCGATCGCCGCGACGCCATTATGCGAGCTGCCAACAACCGGTTTACGCCTGTATTACTTACTACCTTAACCACATCATTGGGCATGTTGCCGCTCTTGTTTGGCGGTGGATTGTTGTGGGAGCCGCTCACACTGGCCATCATATTCGGGTTGTTTTTTGCAACCCTGATAACTCTGCTCTTTGTCCCGGTGCTCTATCGTTTGTTTTATCGCATTCCGTTTGATGATTATCAGTTTTCTGAGGATATTTTGACCGATAAACTCAGGTCGGACAGTAATGAGTTGTAATTTAATCTGTTAATTTATGAGAAAGATGATTTTGCCCATTTTAACCATATTACTCTTTATTCTGGTTGTCATTAATGTAAGGGCAGAAGGGATTCAAAAAGAGGGAAATCAGTTGACCGGACGGTACAAGCTTCCCAACGGGATTGTGATACAGTTGTTTAAAAAGAAGAATAAATTGTTTGGTGAGATTATTGATGTAGCGGATTTTAACGGAGGGCAGCTTTACGATGTTAAGAATCCGGATAAAGAGAAACGTCAACAATCGCTAAAAGGGAAAACCATTATCCGTGATCTTGAATACAACAATAAAACAGGAAAATGGGCTGGTGGAGAAATGTATGCGCCGGAAAAGGGCATGTGGGTAGATTTGGAAATTGAATCCGTTCATGATGAATACCTTGTTGCCAGAGGTTCAAAGTTTTTGTTTTCAAAAAAGGTCGTTTGGGAGAAGATTTTTTAAATTTGAACCAACAAAGAGTTTGGCAATAAAGATGCTTTTTAGTGCGTTTCTATAAACTCGCAAAAATTTTTACAATATGTGTGTCTGTTCAGAAAGTGTCATTTACAAGGCCTGCGAAGTCCGAAAATACGGAGTTTACTCATCGTAAATGAGTAATTTTCGGACAAGCGTAACACTAAATGGCACTTTATGGACAGACACTTTATAGACCGCACTTATCAATAGTGTCAGGTTATTTGTTGAATAGTGAATATGATAATAGATCGTTAGATTTTTAGATTTAAGATACAAGATGATTCGTATATCGTTGAAAATCTGCATTTTATTATACAACACCCTTTAATCACAAACAATTGATTTGCAGTATATTGCAAAAGTTTAACGGACTATTGTATGAGTAATTTGAAGAAAAATGTGGCTCTGGTTTTATCAAGTGGCGGAGCTAAGGGGATTGCGCACATTGGTGCCATCCAAGAGATAGAAAGACAAGGGTTCAATATAACCTCGGTATCGGGTTCGTCTATTGGTGCTGTTATAGGCGGACTTTTCGCTATGGGTAAACTGGATGCCTACAGCCAGTGGGTAAAAACGCTTGACCGCCGTGCCGTTTGGGGGCTCATGGATTTTTCTTTTGCCAACGGCGGCCTTCTTAAGGGTGAAAGAGTCTTTGATAAAATGAAGACCTTTATTCCCGATATGAATATCGAAGATATGCCCATTCCTTTTACAGCCGTGGCCTCAGATATTCTTAACGAAAAAGAAATTGTTTTTGATAAGGGAAGCTATTACAAAGCTGCCAGAGCCTCTATTGCCATTCCGGCAATGTTTACTCCCGTAAAATATAAAAATACATTTTTAGTAGATGGTGGAATATTGAATCCTGTCCCTATTGAGCATGTTCAACGTAATAAAGATGATTTTCTGGTGGTTGTTAATTTATACGGGGAAAAGCAACCCAAAGTTGAGAACGTCAGCCAGAGCAAGAACAGAAAAAACGGAAAAGAGAAAAATGGCCATAACGGTTTGATCAATGCTTTCACTAATTTGATAGCCACCGGAGATAAACAGAGCCTGGGTTACATATCGCTTCTTACTACCAGCTCCGCAGCGATGATCCACAAACTCGCAAAAATGAATATTGAGCGTTACCAGCCGGATGTTGTTATTAATATTCCTGCCGATTCTGCCAATACATTCGATTTTCACCGGGCAGATGAAATGATTAAGTTGGGGGCTGATGCCACAGCGCGTGCTATTGCAGAAACCGTCTGGAAAAATTCCTACTTATGATTTTGCTTCTTGAGCCCGGTGATAGTATTTGAGATTTTAGGAGGCTGTTAACTAGTGTCTGTCCATAAAGTGCCATTTGCTGCGTTACGCTCGCCGACAAAATCCTCATTTACGATTAGTAAACTCCGGTTTTGGCGGCTTCGCAAGCCTTGCAACTGGCACTTTCTGAACAGACATACATATTGTAAAAATTTTTGCGAGTTTATAGACACGCACTAATTAAGAATGAGTGCGGTATAAAAAGCATATTTTTGTCAAAATCAATGCGTTTTAAATTTTTGTACCGGAGTTAACTTGTTGTTAATGAGGATGCAAAAATTTAAAACAACACAGAGTTTGGCAGCAAATTTGCTTTTTAGACCGGGCTCAAGAATAATTTGAAAATAGTTATTCAGCCGACATGGAAATGGCTTTTAGGTTAAGGTCCTTTTTTTATATTTTTATTTTGAGAATATTCTCATTACTTTTGCATGAACAATAGTTCTTTATGGCGCGACCAAAATCATTGAGAAAAGTTGTAAAACCACCTGGTTTTAAAGGGTATAAGCCTTACGGGCATCAGCAGAGAAGGCAAAAACCGGTGGATTTGCTCTACGAAGAATACGAGGCGCTAAAGCTGGCCGATTACGATTTGATGACGCATCAGGAAGCGTCAGAGATTATGGGTATTTCGAGAGCCACTTTTGCGCGTATTTATGAACGGGCGCGACGGAAAATAGCCCGTGCCTTTGTTGAAGTTAAAGAAATTAAAGCGGTCTATGGTCACGCTTTACTTGATAAAAGCTGGCTTGTATGTAACAAATGTTTTGCCCGGTTTACCATTCCAGAAACGATAACAGAAAGGAATTGTCCGGTTTGTAAATCATATAATATTGAGACTGTCAAGTAGTTAGTGCTCATTTATAAACTCGCAAAAAATATGAAAACATTAATAACATCAACCGCCGATACAGTCGATGCACCATTTGATAAGCGCTATGGACGTGCTGCCTGGTTTTGTATCCTTAACGAAGAGACTGGAGAGACAACGTTTTACAAGAATGAAAATGCAGAAGCTCAGGGAGGAGCCGGGACAAAAGCCGCCGAAAAAACAGTTGAATTAGGTGCTCAGAAAGTTATATCCGGAGATTTTGGCCCAAAAGCCAAAGATCTGCTGGAAAAATTTAATATTCAGATGGTCATCATTGAAGAAGACCTGAAAGTGAAAGATATTGTTGAACGCATTAAAGGATAACATTATGCCAAAAATGGATCATACAGGACCGGAAGGGAGAGGTCCGAAAACCGGACGAAAATTAGGCCGGTGTACCAAAGACGGTGAAAGTGCTTCCTCAGGCAGGTTAGGAGAAGGAATGGGCAAGCGAAGAAAAGAAGATGGTGGCGAAGGCAGAGGGAAACGATTGCGTAGTAATTTGCCGTTTTAGCAGAAACCATAGTCAGTTAAAAAAAGCCTGAACGCAGAGACGCAATGACACAAAATTTTTATTATGAGAGAGTTGTGGTTTGCGTCATTGTTTGTGTAAACAATTAAAAGTACCATTTGCTGTGTTACGCTTGCCGCCAAAATACTCATTTACGAAAAGTAAACTCCGTTTTTGGCGGCTTCGCAAGCCTTGTAAATGACACTTTCTGAACAGACACACATATTGTAAAAATTTTTGCGAGTTTATAGATACGCATTATTTATTTCAACTCATTCAGATATGACAATAACGACTTTAACATCCCTGACAACAATAACACAATAACGGCAGTAGCAACAATAACATATCTAACACCTCTGGCAGCCTGACAAGCTAATTTTACCTGCTTTATTCATAAGTTTTC
>NZ_AHZV01000350.1 GCF_000250735.1 Anaerophaga thermohalophila str. Valhall | reverse complement strand
GACGAAAACTTATGAATAAAGCAGGCTAGGAAAAAAGAGTCAGAAACATTACAAAAAGACACATACACATTTCATTAGGGGCGTAAGCTACCCGGTTGCGCAATTGCAACGAAAAAAATCATTCATTGTTCTAATTAATTCCGAACTTAAGTCGTATCTTTGACGTAAGATTATAAAACCCAAAACAAATTGAGAATTACAAACAAGCACATTACTTGGCAAACTGATTAAGAAAAATCAGGGGAATTCAAAATTGGTCAAAGCTGTTCGGCAGCTAATTTCCGATATTGAGAAAAATGATTGGGAAACGCCCCTTGATTTGACAAATGACAGACCAGATGCCGATTGTGTTTATGGTGGAGAGTTCTATTTTTTCAACATTAACATTCACAGGACTTTAATCCTAATTGAATTTGAAGAAAATGGAGAAGCAACAGTTGTTTGGGCAGGAAACCATGATGATTACGAAATGACTTTCAAAAACAACCGAAATGTCATCAAAAAATGGTTGAGAGATAATAATTGGATTTAAAACAAAGAACGATGAAAGATATTAAAGACATAAAAGAAATTGAAAATATCGAAAGACTTGAAAATGAATATGATTTACAAAAAGCATCATTGCTTGACCGTAAATTACGATTGATGATTAAAGAAAACCCGGATTTAAAACCCATTCGGAAAAAAATAAGAGACTTAATATCAGAATACGAAAGCAGAAAATGGTCGGATTTTGAAAAAATAACTGATTCCCAAATAGACGAATCTGACAAAGCAGAAGAAATCGTTGATTACGAACAAAAATTCATACAGAAACGAAAAGAAAGCATCAGAAAAAAGCTTAAAGAGTTTGATATGACTCAGCAGGATTTAGGACAAATATTGGGTCACCCCAAATCATATATCAGTGAATTAATAAATGGTGTTTCCCAATTCACGTTGAAAGATTTGGTAATAATCCATCGACTTTTAGGAATAAGCTTGAAAACACTAATTCCAACTTATCTTCAATCTGAAACAAGAGATAAAGTGAGAGAATCCATTGACAAATTGAATAAACCAAAACTCAGATTGAGAAAAACAGAAATTGCATAGAAACAAAAGCACTAATCGAGTAGATGGCCGGTGAGCCATTAGCCCACCGGAGCACCTCTCACATTCACCCTGTGAAATCAACTTATTTCACAGGGTAAACCGTACGTAGGGGTCTCGTATACGGCGGTTCTTTAAACCATAGGAAACATCTGGTTCATTTCCGTATTTTTGGAAATCGTTTTAAACATTGTAGCCAAAGGGATGTATCCCCGTTTCATTAGACGAGCTTTGGTGATGGTGGTTCCAAATATCGGGCTCTGGGCAATAGCCCAACCTCCCATCCGACTGCAGCTCCATGCATAGGCATCGCGCGGGGGAACACCTAAACGGATCAGGTTTTTCCGTTTCCGTTCAAGTTTCTTTGTTCACTAACATTAATTTTCAGACCTTCTTATCTTTTTATTTCAGTAAAAATATATATATTTGCAACCATAAACGGGGGTGCCCAACCATTGGCTGAGATCATACCCTTAGAACCTGAGACGGGTAATGCCGGCGCAGGGAGTTGACTCTCCTTTTGTTCACATCCCCCGATTTTTATAGTTTATAGTGGTTAGTCAATAGTTGCTTAGATAATAGTTGCTTAGATAATTATTTTCTTCAGACTTAAGCAATCTAATGACTACTGACTATTCACTAATTACTGAACTAACTACAATGGGGTGCCTGAAAAAGGCTGAGATCATACCCTTTGAACCTGGCCGGGTAATGCCGGCAAGGGAATGTATGATGTCTTTAAAAGTTTTCCTCATTGCAGTTTAATGTTTGATTGTTAAACTTTAACTGCTTTGTTATGCAAAAATTTTTGATGGTTTTGGGGCTGATTTTCTTTTCGTCCCAAATGTTTTCACAAAATGATTTAAGCGGAGTTGTTTACTCCGAAGGACAGGAACCACTCGCCGGAGCATCGGTATTACTAAATCCGGGAAATCGTGGTACCGTAACTGATGAAAATGGCCGTTTCCGGTTTTCAGATGTTTCCTCAGAGCGTATGGAGATCACAGTATCTTTTCTGGGTTATCAAAAATGGCAACAAACCATTCATCCGGAAGAAACCGGTGAATTAGAAATTATGCTTAAACAAAAATCCCAACTGACCGAAGAAGTGGTGGTAACCGCTTACCGTGCCGGCAACCGTACGCCTGTAGCCCATACCGATCTTGGTCGTGAAGAACTTCGTGCCGGCGGTGCCGGAAATGACATTCCTTCTCTTTTGAAATTGACACCCTCGTTGATCACCACATCCGAAAGCGGTATCGGGCTGGGGTATACCAATCTCAGGATACGAGGGACCGATCCTACGAGAATCAACGTAACCATGAACGGAATACCGGTGAACGACTCTGAAAGCCAGGGTGTTTTCTGGGCAAATATGCCCGATTTTGCCAATTCGGTAGAGAATGTTCAGATACAGCGCGGCGTGGGAACATCGACTCAGGGGCCCGCTGCTTTTGGGGCAACCGTAAATTTTCAGACCACCACGAGCGATGCAGAACCTTATGCAGAACTTAATTCCACAGCAGGCTCCTTCAACACCTATAAAAACAGCCTTCGCTTTGGAACGGGGCTGATCAACGATAAATTCTCGTTCGAAGGCAGATACTCACGACTTAAAAGTGATGGTTACATACACAATGCATTTTCCGATCATCAATCCCTTTACCTCGGTGGAACGCTGCATCTTGATAATAGTTTTCTGAAAATGATTGTTCTGCATGGCGACCAGCGTACCGGAATCAGTTGGTGGGGAGTACCTCAGGAAATGCTGGAAACCAACAGGCGGTACAACCCGGCAGGTGTATATACCGATGAATATGGTAATGAACAGTATTACGAAGACCAGACCGATAACTACAAACAAACGCATGCACAGCTGTTTTACAGTGTGGCTGCCGGCGAACGGTTTCATTTTACCGCCGCATTGCATTACACGCGGGGAGACGGTTTTTATGAACAATATAAAGAAGATGAAGAATTTGCCGATTACGGATTGCCTTCATTGACAATTTCAGATCAAACCATTGCAACAACCGACCTCGTGCGTCGCAAATGGATGGGTAACGATTTCTATGGTGCCACTGTATCGGGGGATGTTGAACTATCATCAGGAACCAATCTTACTTTTGGAGGCGGATGGAATCAATACGACGGCGACCATTTTGGCCGCCTGATCTGGATGCGCTACGCCGGAAACACCGAAAAAGAGCACGAATGGTACTTCAACAACGGATTGAAAACCGACTACAATGTTTTCACAAAATTCAACTGGCAGATTAGTCCGCTGCTCAGGATTTTTGCAGACATGCAATACCGTGGCATCAATTATAAAATGACAGGCAATGATGATGATCTGAGATCATTAGAACAGGAACATAATTTCAGCTTCTTCAATCCCAAAACCGGCGTTTATGTTACCCCGTCAGACAGGCACAATATTTATGCTTTCGCAGGAATCTCTAACCGGGAACCGACACGTACCAATTTTAAGGAAGCCAACAAAGACCCGGATGCTACCCCAAAAGCAGAAAGGTTATACGACCTGGAAGCCGGTTACAATTATGAATCACCCTCTTTTTCGGGAGGCGTCAACTTTTATTACATGCATTACAAAGACCAGCTGGTACCAACGGGCGAAAAAAGTAATGTCGGGAACGATATTATGACCAATGTCGAAAAAAGCTATCGTGCCGGTGTTGAGCTAATGGTAGCTACACTTCCATTATCATGGCTTGGCTGGGACATGAACATCACACTCAGCCGCAATATCATCCGTGATTTCGTAGAAACATCCACCAACAGTTATCCGGTAATAGTAGATGGCGAAGAAGTCTGGGAAACAGAAACCATCACCAAAGAACGGGGTGATACCGAAATTGCCTATTCACCAGCGGTTACCGGCAGCAGCAAGCTATCAGCAGAGGTGATTAAAAACCTGAAAGTTTCGCTTCTCAGTAAATACGTTGGCGAGCAATATTTCGACAACACCGAAAGTGAAGCTCGTAAACTGGATGCTTACTTTGTGAACGACTTACAATTCACCTGGTCATTGTTTCCAAAACCACTTAAAAACATTGACCTTCAGCTGACCATCCACAATGTACTTGATCACGAATACGAAACCAATGCTTATGGCGGTAACTGGTATGAGCAGGGACAGGAATACACCTGGGCCTATTTTTATCCCATGGCCGGAAGATATTACATGGGACAGGTGGTGATAAGGTTTTAGTGATGTGTTAAACAGATTCGTGAGCTGTTCGTGCAATGATTTCATTCTGCAGATCGGTGCCCAGATCATTAAAATAATCACTATAACCGGCAACACGAACTATGAGGTCGCGATATTTCTCAGGATGTTTCTGAGCATCACGTAAAGTATCTGCATCCACAACATTGAATTGCACATGGTGACCATTGAGACGAAAATAACCACGTACCAATGAAGACACTTTCCGTATTGATTCGTCACCGTCAAAAAAAGACGGGCTAAACTTCTGATTAAGGAGCGTTCCTCCGGTACGTAAATGATCTATTTTAGCGGCCGATTTCATCACTGAAGTCGGCCCTTTTGTATCTGCACCCTGCACCGGGGAAATGCCTTCAGACAAGGGCATTCCTGAACGCCTCCCGTCAGCGCTGGCGTGCATCACACTGCCAAAATAAACATGGCAGGTGGTCGGGAGCAAATTGATACGATAAGTGGCTCCCCTGGGACTTTGATGACCGGTGACCGAATCGTGAAATATTTCAAAGACTTCTACCGCATGACGATCTGCTTCGTCATCATCATTCCCGTATTTTGGCGTATGATAAAGTAACTGGTACAACAACTTGTCATCGCTGGCAAAATTATTCGTCAAGGCTCCCAAAAAATCGACCGGTGATATCCTTTTCTTTTCAAAGACATTGATACGCCATGAAGCAAGAGAATCTGTTATGGTTCCCAGTCCCACTCCCTGTATATAATTGGTGTTGTAACGAGCTCCGCCCCTTATATAATCTGTTCCTTTGGCAATACAATCTTCAATAATCAACGATAAAAAAGGTGTGGGCAGATGCTCCATGAAAATCGTTTCAATGATATTGCTACCTTTTATCTTGATCTCTGCAAAATGCTGTACCTGTTTCCGAAAAGCATCCAGAAGTTTGTCATAAGATTTGAAAGAAGCTACAAACCCTGTATTCAAACCTATTTGTTTACCCGTCCGCGGATCAACCCCGTTGTGAAGAGTTACCTCCAGAATCTTTGGCAAATTGAAATAGCCGGTCAGAATATAACTTTCTGTTCCAAAGGCACCGCTTTCCACACACCCGCTGGCACCGCCGTTTCGCGCATCCACAATACTTTTTCCCTGGCCGGTGAGTTCCTTTTCTATGGCATCGGCGTTAAATATTGAAGGCTGTCCAAATCCGGTTTTGGTAATTTTCACAGCCCTGTCGATAAATTCATCAGGATTAACGCGGCTTAGCTGCACCATTGTACCAGGTTGCAACAAACGCATCTCCTCGATGACATCAAGAATCAGAAATGAAAGTTCATTCACAGCGTTGGTTCCGTCAGGCTTAACACCCCCAAGGTTGATCAGGGTAAAATCGGTATATGTATTACTCTCCTGTGCCGTGACCCCGACTTTTGGCGGAGCCGGATGGTTATTAAATTTAATCCAGAATGCTTCAAGGAATTCTTTTGCTCTTTCCCGATCCAGAATTCCGTCTTCCATTTCACGAGCATAAAAAGGCCAGAGGTGCTGATCGAGCCGTCCCGGGTTAAAAGAGTCCCACGGGTTTAATTCTGTTATCACCCCAAGATGAATAAACCAATAATGCTGCAAGGCTTCATGAAATGTAGAGGGTGCATTTGCCGGGACACGACGGCATATCCCTGCCATATCAAGTAATTCCTGTTTTCTTTCGGCAGATTCCTCACAAGCCGCAAGTTCATCCAGTTTGTCGGCATGTCTGTTGGCATACATCACTATGGCCCGGGCAGCAATTTTCATGGCATCGAGTTCTGCACATATCATTTGTTCTTCAGATTTGTCAACAAACTCAACGGCACGATACACTTCATCGATCTCTTGTATCAGGTCGTTCATGCCTTTCCGGAAAATTTTTGCACCGGCAACTGTATGACCGGGAGCACGCTGTTCCATAAATTCGGTAAATATTCCGGCATGGTATGCATTCAACCAGTCATCAGGCATACTTTGCATGATACGATCACGATTGGAGCGTCCCTTCCAGAAAGGAATGATTACATCTTCGTAAGCTTTCCGGGTATCTTCATCAACCAAAAATGAGACTTTTTCACGACTGTTCAGGATATCCAGATCTTCCATTGAATGAACAGTTATTTCAGGATAAGTAGGTGTGGCTTTAGGAGCAGGCCCACGCTCACCCACTATCAATTCCTGATCAGAGATGCAAACCTCTTTTCGGGACAGAAGATATTCCAGTGCTTTGGCCCTTTGAACAGGCTCGGGATCGGCAGGATTCACATGATTATCATAAAACTCAGTGATCAACAATGCCCGTTCGGCCGAAATACGGTTAACTGCTTCCAGGCTCTGGCGACGAAGATTTTGTATGCGCGGATTCATATTTTAATATTAGATGAGATGGTTAGACATTTAGATTTAAGATTTTAAGATATAAGTAGTGTCTGTCCATAAAGTACCATTTGCTGTGTTACACTCGCCGCCAAAATCCTCATTTACGATGAGTAAACTCCGGTTTTGGCGGCTTCGTAAGCCTTGCAACTGGTACTTTCTGAACAGACACATATATTGTAAAAATTTTTGCGAGTTTATAGACACGCACTAAGTAGTTCAATAAAAAACTCAGACTAACTCGTTGGTAACGTGATGAGGCAAGGAACCCCAAAGCTTAGGTTAAGGTTAAGGTTGAGGTTGAGGTTGAGGTTGAGGAATGCCAACTCAACACAAAACTCCGAATACAAAACGCGAAACACGGAATACGAAACTCAGCACGCTGAAAATTTTCACCCCCCAACATGCACATCAAATCCAGCCTCATTAAATGGGTTCTTCAACTCTTCCAAATCCGTTGACTGGAGGGAGGGTACATCCCTAAAGACATTCTTTAGTCCAAAACGCTCATATTTATGGTTTCCTGTATTATGAAAAGGTAATAAATCAATTCCAACAGGCTTTTCAGGAAGGGTTGCCAAAAAATCAATGGCCGCCATAATGTTGCTATCAGTAAATGATACGCCGGGGATAACAGGAATCCTGATACGAAAAGGAATTTTATTTTCAGAGATCACCTGTATATTATATAGAATTCTTTCATTGGAAACCCCTGTATATTTTTTATGCAATACATCATCCATAACTTTAAGGTCGACCAGAAGAAGATCGGTCAACACTGCTATTTTCATCAGATTTTCAGTTTCAGTAAAAGCTGAAGTATCCACTACCGTATGGACGCCTTCACTTCTACAACGATTCACCATTTCAAGAAGAAAACCATACTGCAAAAAAGGCTCCCCGCCCGAAAAAGTGACGCCTCCACCCGACTCTTCCATAAAAACCCTGTCAGATAAAATTTCATGCATCAGTTCATCCGCAGTCATTTCCTTCCCTACCGTCTCCATCTGCACGAAAGATGAATTCCCTACTTTCTGTGCTTTGGGAACATCAACAATGGCAGGATTTATACTTTCGGGATTGTGGCACCAACTGCAACGAAGCGGACATCCTTTAAAAAAAACTGTGGTGCGAATGCCCGGCCCGTCGTGAACGGCAAATTTTTTAATATCGAAGATGGTGCCTGTCATGGGTTTATCTTTTTGTTTTTAACACAAAAGCCCAGAATTTTCATTATTCATTCCACTGCGGAGTTTCCTGATTTAAAAGTTTCCGGATAAAGAAATCACGTCGTTTCCGTTCTCCAAACTCACCGCCCAGGGTGTGTTTTACACCCGGCAGAACGACCAGTTCAAACTCCTTTCCGGCTTTAATCAATGCATCGGCCACCTGCATGGTAGATGCAGGGTCTACGTTATCATCCATTTCACCCACAATCAGCATCAGATGACCTTTCAGGCGATGAGCATTTTCAACATTCGAAGATTCAGCATAGTGTGGACCAACAGGATAACCCATCCATTGCTCATTCCACCACATCTTATCCATCCGGTTGTCGTGGCAGCCACATGAAGCCACGGCAGCATCATAAAATTCGGGATGAAAAAGAACCCCTGCCATTGCATTTTGACCGCCTGCTGATCCTCCGAAAATACCTACCCGGGTTGTATCCATACAAGGATACTTTTCGGCTGCTGCCTTTATCCATCGAATGCGATCGGGAAAACCGGCATCTTTCAAATTTTTATAGCAAACGTCATGAAAAGCTTTACTGCGATTAGAGGTTCCCATCCCGTCAATCTGAACTATGATGAATCCCAGTTCGGCCAGACTGCTGAATGACGACATATAAGGAGTAAAACTTTTCTGCACAAAAGAACTCTGGGGGCCTGCATAGATGTACTCGATGACCGGATAAGATTTCTCCGGATCAAAATTGGTGGGACGATAAATATTTCCCCAAATATCTGTTTCTCCGTCACGTCCCTTAGCGACAAAAGGTTCAGGTGCAATCCAGTCTTTATCTTTAAGCTTTGAAATATCCGCTTCTTCGAGTGTCATCAACTTATGGCCATCTGAAGTACGTCGCAAAATCGTAACGGGGGGCGTGTCAGGTGTAGAATAGGTATCCACAAAATATTCATGATTATTAGAAAATCTGGCATTATGCTGCATCTTTTCAGGTGTCAGCTCTTTCAGATTCTTTCCGTCGAAGCCAACCCTATAGTAGTGCTCAAAATAAGGATCTTCATTTTTGTTACGCCCGCTGCCGCGAAACAGGATGGTACGATTCTCCTCATCAACATGCTCTACACCACGTACGACCCATTCCCCTTGTGTTATTTGATTTTTGATTTCACCGGTTTTCCCATCCACCAGGTAAAGATGATTCCATCCGTCACGTTCTGATGCCCATATTATTTCGTCGGTTTCTTCCACATCGTAACGATACCGTTTGCCGCTGTAATCGATAAACGTGTCGCTTTGCTCATCAATAATTATTTTTGTTTTTCCGGTTTGAGCGTCGACTCTCACAACCTGGTAACGCTGATGACCACGCTGATTGAACTCAAATGTAAATGCTTTCCCGGAAGGCTCCCACTTTACATTGGAAATGCTGTATTGATTCTCAAAAGGACGGGTGTTAATATCAATTTGTTGTTTTTCTTTTACATCAAATAATGCAGGACGGTGTATGGGCAAAGCATCGCCGGGCCTGAGATACTCAATTTTGTGCAGTTCCGGCAATAATTGGTCTTCGGGCGATGATTCCACGAACTGCATGTAACGTTTTTCATGTAATCTCACTTTATTGGTCGTGAGGTAACGTGAATCGGGCGACCAGGAAATATAAGATGAATAAAGATCGCCTGCAGAACCATCGAAACTGAGCTGAATAACTTCATCTGTATCCAGAGTTTTCACGTAAACATTGTAATCACGAATGAAAGCCTCCATGCTTCCGTCGGGTGAAACAACCGGGTCGTTAGCCAGCTCATCGCCCGATTCCCCCCAATGCGGCGTTTCCTGTTCCTTTTCTTTTGCAGACAGCGATTCCAGTCGATAGTCTTCTTCCAAATAGCATTTCCAGATAGTATCTTTTCGTTCGAAAGTAAACGTCTTGGTGTCATCAGAAAATTCCAGGTCAGGAAGTGAAAGCTGGTTAGCCTTGGCCACTACTTTTAGATTCTCCTGAATAGCTTTTGCAAGACGATCCTGATCGAATGCGATCCGTTTTTCCTGTTTGTTTGCATCAACAATAAAAAATTTTGTTGTATCAACAGAAATACGTGTCTTATACCAAAATACATTGGTTGTATCGATCCAATTCAGTTCAAGGACATCGTGTAATACCAGATTTCTGAATTCCAAAATCGAATCGGCACGTTGGTAATCTTCTTTAGTGAATTGGGCACTTAGAGAAAATCCGGCAAAAACGAGGAGTGTTAAAAAAATTATGCGTTTCATAGCTACGGAAATAAGTTTTTGTGTTTCGCGTTTTGTATTCGGAGTTTTGTGTTGAGTTGACATTCCTCAACCTCAACCTTAACCTAAATAAAAGAAGGCTAAACACAGAGACGTAAAGTTTTTTATGAGAGGGGGCGTGGTTTATTCCTTTAAATTCATAAACAATTAATTTCCATCTGATTGCAATAGCAGATCATTAGATTTCTATATTTTTAGATTATAAATAGAAGATGATTTGTATTATACTGACATGCAACATTTTATCAAAAACACGTTAATTGTAAAAATTGATTATCAATTTATTACAAAGATTTAAGTTTAGCGGAGAATTGAGACCAGGTGCAATTTGAAAAAAACAATATTCTCCTTAGTTGCTTTCCCGGGAAAACGATCACGTGAGCCAGCACTCGTAAAGACCTACGCCAAAACGACGATATTGATTGTTATAGTGCTTGATTGTAATCATTTGAAGAAGTTTATAGTTGCTAATTTAATCATTTTAACATTAATGATTGGTATTTGTATCATTTTTTACAGGAGGGCTAAATAGTGTCTGTCCATAAAGTACCATTTGCTGTGTTACGCCTGCCGCCAAAATACTCATTTACGAAAAGTAAACTGCGTTTTTGGCGGCTTCGCAAGCCTTGCAACTGGCACTTTCTGAACAGACACATGATAAGTAAGAATCTTTTCCTACTTTATAGACAGAGACTAAATACTATCATCCAGAATCAGATAATCTGTAAAAGTGAATTAATTTCCTACCGTGAAGAAAAATTTCACGGCAGGAAATTTGATATCCACCTGCATTCCTTCAAAAGACAATATTGACAAATAGTAGCAATCCAGAATATGGTGAATCAGGGATGCCATATTATTATTCTATTTGTTATGGTCATTCAATTCCTTTCAATGTTCTTACGCCAAATATCGGGCCTGCACGATGATTGTCTTTCGGATCGAATTTGACTGTAATGGTACCGTTTGAAAGGTCAATGGCATCAGGAATATCATAGACTTCGGTATAGAATTCACCTGGCCGTGCATTGGAAATATTTTCGGTAACTATAATCTCACCGTTAACAAGAATATCGAAAGTGCGACTTCCCTGGTAACCACCCCAATATTCCACGGCAAGTTGAACCGGGTGGCTCTCGTTTACATCCATTTCGAACGACATCCAGCCGCCGCGATCGGCTTCACGATATTTACGACGACGGTATTCATGAACCCAGCTATCCTTACTTTTGAAGTTATGATCCCTCTCGGGTTGCATTTCACCGGGTTGGAAAAAATCAATTGTACGGGCTTCCAGTTCTTTTTTGGCTTCCTGTTTAGCACTATATTCTTCCTGGAAGGACTTCCATTTTTCTTCATTGAAAATGTCAAAATAAACAGAATATCTCCAGTCGTGGGTTTCGAAAAACGGTTTGAAAACAATATCCCTGGGGCGCCCCACATCTTCTGTTTTAAAGGTATTTGGCTCATCGGGAACAGGTGAAGTCCAGGCTTCAGGATTACGATCTTCAACCATCAGAACAGGTACATATAACGGGTCGGTAGCATCGGGATCATCCTCAGGCCCCAGTTGTCCGGCAAGCACCAGAGGTCCGTGCATTAAAGCAACCCGGTCTTTATTATCGGGCATGGGCTCTAAACGAAGCGAAAAAGGAAATGAAACTTCCACTTTATCACCGGATTCCCAGGTACGATTGATGGCTAAGAAACTTTGGGGTTCATTAGTGAAAGAAACGTTTTTGCCATTGACTTTTACAGTCATCCCTTCTTTTGCCCAATAGGGATAGCGAATTCGTAATGTCAATTCAACCGGTTGCTCACATTCAAATGTAAATGATGTATTTTGTTCATCAGGATAGTCTGTTTTTTGAGTCATTTTCAGACTTTTTTCTTCCCAGTAAAGTTCGGAAGCAATAAACTGACTTACAAACAACTCCTTGTCATTATAAAAATAAATGTTTCGTGGATATTTGGAATGATTCTCCATTCCGGTTCCCACACAACAGGTAAAGCCATGAGGATTCTGATAATGTTTATGACCACCCATTTCAAGAGACAAGTTATAGATTACATGACCGGTTTTTGGATGCTGAGATGATAAAATATGATTGAATAACGCCCTCTCGTAGAAGTCTGCAACACGGGCATTTCCTTCCCACTTAAACAGATGGTTTGAGAGCTTGAGCATGTTATATACATTGCAGGTTTCGGTAGTATTACTGCTTAGCCGGTTGCTGAGTGTGTCCGGGGGACCGAAATATTCGTGATCACCATTTCCGCCGGTAACATAAGAGTGATGATTAACAACGCGTTCCCAAAAGAATTCGGCTGTTTTGCGATCAACAGTGTCACCGGTTAATTCATAACGACGGGCAAGACCTATCACTTTTGGTATTTGAGTGTTGGCATGATGTCCGGGAAGGATATCTATACCTTTTGAAAGTGCTCCCAGAACAGCATCGTCATGAAAAACTCTTGACAATTCAAGATATTTCTCCTCACCGGTAACGGCATACAATTCGACATAAGCCTCATTAATGCCTCCGTATTCACAATGAAGCATTTTCTGGATTTCCTCATGCGACAGATCCTTTACGATTGTCCCCAACCAATCGGCAAAGTTTTTTTCGATTTCCAGAGCCTTTTCATTTCCACACAGATGATAGGCATCCATCAAACCGGCCATAACTTTATGCTGGGTATAAATAGGGGCCCAAATACCATTCAGGTCAAACCCAGCCGAACGAATCTCGCCTTTGGCAATTTCTTCTTCAAAAATTTTTTTGCCATTTTCAAAAGCACCTATATAACCGTCACCATCAGCTTTCTGAACTTCATACAATTCATCAACAATGTAATTAACTCTTCTCAGGAATTCCTCATTTCCGGTTGTTTTGTACATCATGGAACAAGCCGAAAGATAATGTCCCAGGCTGTGTCCCGTCAGCGATTCGCCTTCCCAACCGCCGTAATGTTCGGCCTTCGGCTCAAGTCCGGCCTGCTCTCTGAAGTGTGCCAGAAAACGGTCGGGCTCATAATTTAAAAGGATTTTTTCGTTTCGTTTGGTTGCTTCCAGAAATGGGCCATCAAGCAGTTTCACATCATCAAGATCAAACTGCAATGCTCTGAATGACACCACTTCCGGGCCATCGGTCTTAATGTAATGTTTCTCTTCACCGGATTGCTGACAGGCACTTAGCCACACAGCAGCTCCCAAAAAAATAGCTTTAATTGTATTTGTTGTCTTTTTCATACTTCTATAGATCGTTAGATTTTTAGATATTTGAATTAATCGTATAAACCTTATTTGCTATGATTTGCTAAAAATGCATCCCCGCTTTTTCATAAAACATACAACTCCCTCGACATTCCCTGTTAAGATTGGAAAATCATTACTACACACGTTGGAGTCCTTCTGTATCCATTATGAAGCCTTTTATTTAAAAGTTTCCAATGTCACATGACATGAAGGACAAGCCTTCACGTCAAAATCCGGGAAGTACACACTAAGCAGATTATATAAAGCTGGATCGTATTCCTTTAATTCACTTCGGGTATTCACATGATTGTGCTTGCCATCTGGCTGCGGTACTTCAGCATTAACATTGAACCAGTTTTGAACACCCTCGGCCCAATACTCCCACACATCAGTTGCCGCATAAGTATTGTGATATTTCCCATCTGCGATAGCAGCATCCAGCATTTCCTGCAGCATATCATTAAAACCTGGTTTCAGGGGCAGAATTCCAACCCCGTGAATGGTATGCGCAAATTCGTGAATAAGAATATCTTCAGCGTGATATTTATCGATCTGATAACACAAGAGATTTTCTTCAGCACAAGTGGTAAGCGGAAGGTCTAAAGTTCCGCCCAATCCCCGGGCTCTGACATCCCAGTTTAAACTGGTGTCGTTTTCAAGATGAGCGTGTTCAGGTATATCTGTAGTTCCTTCATATCGTGCCATAATACCAACGCGGGTATTTTCTTCCTGCATCTGTGCCAACACATCTCCAGGTAAACCGTCGGTCATAAATTCAATGATCTGGCAAGCGGCATAAACAGTCGAATCGGGAACCCTATGAGAACTTATTATATGAATGCCATTAACATTGACATACTTTTTATAAAAATCATCCAGCTGAAGTTTGACCGGTGGTTTTGTAATTTTATATTGCTTTTCTTTCTCTTCTCCGGTATTTGTTGCATCAGAAAAAACACAACCAAACAATAGAAACAGAGAGATCACCGATAATATTAACTTTTGATTATTCTTCATTTTCCTGCTTTTTTAATGTTACCATTAAAACACCGTGTGACGGGATTTCGACCGAAAGTTGTTCGTCGGTATTTCCAATATTTTCATGTTCCCAGCAATCCCATATTTCATAAGTGTTTTTGTGCACATTAACATCCCTCACAAAGTACATAGTATACTGTTGCCAGTCATAATCCAACTGCCAGGTATGATGGGAACGATTCAGAAAGCAGACGGCAACTTCCCCGTTGGAAAGTGGTTTGGCCCATATTTCATAATCGCCCATATCCATAAACCGTCGTGCCTGTTTGCCCAGTTTATCCTGATTAACAGCAATCACATCCTCATTGGTAAGAATATCAACGGTTTTCTCCTTCATATCTCTCAGATCGTTGCCAGCCATGAGTGGAGCCGCCAACATGGCCCACATAGAAAAGTGGCTTTTATACTCGGTATTGGTCATACCGCCATTGCCCACTTCAAGCATATCGGGATCGTTCCAGTGCCCCGGTCCGGCATAGGGATAAAGCTCGGCCTGTTCATCTATAATGTCCAAAACGCCAAGACCGCCCCAATCAAACTCACATTCAAAACAATCTCTGATGTCGGCTGTAGTTCGCCATAAATGACCAATTCCCTCTCCCCATTTCCAGGGCTCGTTATCGCCCCACTCGCAAATGGAAAAAACAATTGGACGACCGGTCGCTTTCAATGCATCGCTCATGGTCTGGTAGGCAGCTTCTGCATTCTGTCCTTCATTGTAACACCAGTCGTATTTCAGATAATCCACACCCCACTCAGCATACGTCCGGGCGTCCTGAAACTGATAACCACGACTCCCGGGGCGTCCCTGGCAGGTTTTCGATCCGGCACAGGAATAAACACCAAATTTCAATCCGAGAGAATGAATGTAATCGCCCAGAGCCTTCATTCCCGAAGGGAAACGCTCTGGATCGGGAATAATATTCCCCAAGCTGTCGCGTCCGATCTGCCAGCAATCGTCGATAACGATGTATTCATAACCGGCATCGCGCATTCCCGACTCTACCATTGCATCGGCCATCTCCATGATCATCTCTTCATTTACGTCACACCCAAACTTGTTCCATGAGTTCCATCCCATTGGCGGGGTAAGAGCCAGCCCTTTATTTTCCTGAGAAAAAACAGGCTGAATAATGAGTAAAACAAGAAAAATGAATAATAACTTTTTCATAATAATTAGAATTTTGTCAAAAAAGGACGTCCTTATCCGATCATCCCGGATCACCGGATGAGTTTCTACCCTCTTAATTCTCTTTGATAACCCGGATAGTTCTTTCTTTCTTTTTCAATGGGATTTCATAAAGGTTACGGTCGTTTTTAGTAAACCTGGCAACTTTCCAGGCACCTTCCCCGGATACATCATTAGACTTAACCTCCATTAATGCCTCAGGTGTGAATTCGTTTTCAACATCCAAAACCGCCTTTATCTCTTCGGTTTCAGGATTAAACGAGACAGATTTAAACTTTCCAGCATCAAGCGACAACTCAACACCCACAGGCGCTATAAAAACCCTGGAGCGAGCGGCAGTTGTCAAATTCATCGTAATCCACTCATCTTCAACGATAATATTGCCACCCATCGCAATCCATCCAAACTCGTCATGCCGGGTAAGGAATGAAGCAGTGTTAACGGCATAACCAAAAAAACCAGGGCCGTAATCGCCAGAAATGCCATCATTACGTAATGTAGAAGGGAATGAATGAAAAGCACAGGGCGCAAAACCATCCTGAGTAATATTTGACAAAGCCCCCATAAGACCACCATAACCAACACGTAACATGTAAAAATTATCAGGAACTTCCTTGTAGGCATGCAAAACCGGGATAGCATTTAGTGCAGAACCATAATGATGAAGCTGGCGTTCCACACGAGACAATTTGCCGGACAAAAAGGAAATCCCAATACCGGCGGGCACATCCGTTGTATCCCCAATGCGGCACGGTAGGCATGTAAGCCAGTATCGCATTCAGCGTAACAGCAGCTTTCTCATCAAAGTCAAAATACTTCGACCACATGTATACTTCTTCCTGTCCGGTAGAATCCCAGGGCATTTCGCTTCCAAAAGGATAATTCAAAGAAGCCTAGTGTTCTGCACGTTCGCGCATGGTTGACTCCAGTTTTTGAGCCAGATCAGTCCAACCTTCCCGCTTCAGGTCATTCAGCACCAAAATAAAGATGGTACCCTCCATTTGTCCGAACTGAGCATAATGCGGTGCCTGCTCAACCATAGCTATCGCTGTGTGAAAAGCATTTTCAAGATACCATTCCCAGTTACGCTGTGTCACCAATCCTTTATAATTACGGGCCAAACGATACATCACCCAATGGGCAGCCGTCACGTGTGGATAATTATACGAACGGCCTACCGTCTCTGATGCTTCTTTACTCCACGCAGCCCAGGTATTGTAATTGATGTCGTCACTATATGTTCCCTCAGGCATACTGTCGGGTTCATAATAAAACAAGCTCTTGCGAACACCATATTTATGTTCACCTTCACTATATTGAATACCACCCCACATGGTCTGATTTACAAAATCTTCCATTTTAGCAACTTCTTCCGGATCGGGTTGAACCAGCTGTTTCATAATGGCATTGAGCCAGCTTCCGGCACCACCTTCATCACTCAGGCCTGCAATCCAGACACGACCGTCCTGAGTAACCTGCTTTTTTTCTTCATAATCATAAGTAATCACAGATGGATTACGTCCAAAAGGATCATCCTCTTCATCAAACCATTGTTTGATGGTAAGAAACCGGCCATTATCGGCAACAACATCTTCTTCCGGTTTAATAACTTTATAATTAATGGTCTGAAGGGTGCCATCATCATAAGTAATGGAAAGTCGAGCACGTCCCCATTTTTCTCCGTTCACAAGATACTTCTTCCAGCCTCCGGGGGTTTCCCCTCCTTCATCCACAGAAAGTGCTCCTTCGGGCTCCACTTCAACCGACTGAATATTTTTTCCGTATTTAATAAATAAACTTCCATTTACATCCTTTGGCAGAACATACCCGGGAAATCCGACAGCAACTGGACGATCATGCTTTATCAGTGTTTCTTCAACAGTCTGAACATTATCAGCTAAAACAAACTCAACCCCTGTTGAATAAGTCTCTCCCGGAGAGAGTGAAACAGATGTCGGCTGATTCCACTGCTCTGCATCACTCCACTCATTCTCAGCATAGGCTTTGCTATGAACCATCCATTCGTGAAATCCTTCAAAAGTGATCCCTCTGGGCATTGGATCGTCAAGCAAGGGACGATAAGCCTCGAACGGGGTTTTATTATGTGGAAGCACCAAAAGAACAGGGCCTTCACCACTCAAACGAACAGCTTGTAGATAACCGGCATCCATCCCGATATAAGGATCAAAAAAGACATTCTCTTTATGAACCTCATCAAGATGCTTTTCATGAAGTATATTATTGAAAATCATGGGTATTCCGAGTGCCCCGATTTCAACATTTTTGTCTGATTCATTGATCAGTTCAAAGCGCAGAACCAGCTTCCCGTCTTTGTTTTCCCAATAACGCGTCACTCTCAGCGGTAAATCATCCGGCAGGGTAGAATTCAAACTTGCAGCCGCCAGGACACCATCACCGGAACCGCTTAAAGCCTTTACCGATTTCCTTCGGGTTGCTGTAGAATAACTTGTCCATTTTTCATCCTCACTGGTCTTCACACGGAAATTAACATCACCCAGTTCATAGTAACCGTCGCCCTTTCGGACATCCGACCATTCGCCTGTCGTATAATTGAATTCGGGATCAGAAGCAGGGGATAATATTTTTGCTGTTTGAGAGGATTTGTTAAGGGAAAGAGTGAAAGCAGTAGTTGATAATTCCAGTAAACCCGAAGGAGAACGGGAACTTTCCTGTGCAACGGCTTTCCTGGAAGTAATTCCGCATCCGGCAAAAACAAAAACTCCCAAAACGAAGGACAGAGATGCTCTACTGCTAAGCCCTTTATGCTTGCATGACTTTAGTAACTTCATGTTAAAAAGATTTTATCGTATTGAATAAATTATTTATGCTTTTTCTTCTTGTATTTCTGTGGTGCTGTATCCATCATTAATTCTCTAACACCAGCTGCCACTAATGACTTATCGAACAACTTAATCCCGGCAATATATCCCGAAAAATTTTCCAGCGGCAGCCCGGAACCACCTATAACGACCGGCCCGTTATTAACAAACAGGCTGATTGGCTGCTCTTTTACCGCTTCTCCGTCAACATAAAGCACTTCTTTCATCCCATCGAAAACAAGTGCAATGTGATGCCATTCCCCTGCAACAGGCACATTTTCATAAGCTACATCCACATATCCATCGCCATGAGCAATGGCACCATAGTGTCCGGTTCCATACATCAGAGCTGAACAAGACCCCATAAGCATATTCTCCCTTGAAGTCCATGTTATGATGCATTCATTTTCTCCAACTTCTGGATTTTTCACCCACGCCGCGACAGTAAACGGTGCATTCCATGACATACTTCCCGGGGCATTTTTGCTAAGTTTCAAGACCCCATCTCCTTCAAAAACAAAAGCTTTTATGCCATCTTCTTTTTTTACCCTCACCGGGGTTGTTGGTTTAAAATATCCACCTATTGTTCCCTCATTCTTTACTGAATCTGCAATCATGCCTGTTTGGTGACTACCTGCATCCAGATTTACAATACAACTCCGGGTACTTCTCTTACCGGGACCGTTTGATATTTCGGGATTCTCGTAAGAAGGCACATTAAAAAGAGAATCGTAGATTTCCATTTCCCAGACTGCTGCGAACAAGCCTGTCTTCTCTGTTCCTGTAACAGTAAGCCGGACATACCGTGCATCCACATCGTTATCATCTATCATTGGTGATCCCGAGCGTCTATTACCGGTCCTGTCAGTAAACATGGACCAGGTTACACTGTTTTTAGAAATTTCAATTTTATACTGATATAAAAAGTCGGATATTCAAAACGGGTCATTATCCGCTTAATATTTCTTATTTGTCCCAGATCAATCACCAATGACTGGGGTAAACTGGCCGAAGCAGCTTTCCACAATGTACCGTTATTATTGTCGACGGCATAACCAGGACGATATTTGTGATCTATTTTCCCATTGGAAAAGCGAGTGGCCTCCGACACTAAATGGTAAAAAGACGATGCAGAAATAGAAGAACTACTGGCCAGGTTTTCAGAAGGAATCTGATTGTCACCCAAATATCCAACACCTTTATGTGTAGGATTAATTTTATTTATGGTACTATCGTTTTGAAAAAACATCCGGTCGGCACACACCTGACGGAACATACCGCCGGTACTGTGAGGATTGTCATGCCGATGATAGACAATATAGTAATTGTCGTTTTCTTTCAACACAGAATGATGCCCCGGACTATCAACCGTTCCATCTTCAGAAGATTTTAACAACGGCGAATTGTCGCCATAACGATACGGCCCATTCGGATTTTTACTTACAGAATAATGAACAGCATACGAACTGAGGCGACAATCACCTGAAGAATACATCAGGATATATTTATCGTTTCTTTTTAGCGGATAGGCTGCTTCGAAGGCATTCGGAACTTGTTTCATAGGTATCCCCCCGCTTCTGAGAATGGTTGTCATATCATCCGGGTCGATCTCCGCCCATCCCATTCCATCGAATAGATGACACCATGTACCAAAATAACTATAAACCGAACCGTCATCGTCTTTCAAAAACTGAGCATCAAGAGCCGGCAGCTCTTTTAGGCCGGTACCGACTTCAATAACGGGTTTTCCTGCATTCACAGGCTTCCAGGGGCCCATTGGCGAATCAGACACGTATCCGTAAATATTGCAACCGAACTGACAATTTCCCATGTAATAATAAAACCGACCATCGTCGCCCTTCTGAACATCGGGTGCCCAAACATTTGTAAGTCCTTCGGGAACATCCATATCCATCTCATAATTGAACCAGTTTACAAAATCCTTACTGATCCACACCTGTGGTTCTCCCGAAGCCAATTTTATTCCATCAGTTGTAGCATACAGGTAATAAGTATCACCAAATTTTTTGATGGTTGGATCAGCAAAATATCCTGGCAAAATGGGATTTCCTGCATCAGGTGAATCAAAAGTCATATCCTGAGCGTTCATAAAAATACACCCTGATATCAAAATCAATGACGCAAGCAGCTTCTTCCAATTAATCATTAACTTAGAATTTTAACATCTAATCATTATTACATTATAAACGCCCAGGAGCACTCCGAATGATTATCACTCTATTGTGACATTAAAAACAAAAGTAGCCTGAACCGATTTATTCGTTTCATACTCATATACCAGGGCCTGTCGGATTGTATACTCATCACCCACAGAACACTGATCGGGATATTGCCCTATTGAAAAACTGAAATTGGATTCATCAAACTCAGAAAACAATCTGGCTTCAGCGCCCCATTCACAAACACTACCATTGGCATTGAACCAATGTCCGTAGCCATTTGCAGTGGTATTGGCATTCAGAGTGCCATCGGGTTCAACCGCATAAAAAGAGACATCCTGGCCCAGTTGACCCGAAATATCTCCGGGCTGAAGGACAAAAGCTTTTGCCAGATCGGTCAGATCACTGCCTTCGATGGTAACAGAAGTTCCGGTGTACTCAGATGAATTAAAAGGGAAGCTGATATCATAAGTTAACTGAATATCTTTTGGTGTTTCAGAACCATCAAATGCAATATTCCCGTAAATATCCGTATTTGAAAATTTCACTTTATATGGCCACTGGTCATCATTGGAATTATCATCATCCCAGGCATGGGGGGAATAGGTATTCGGAGCACCGGTTACTACAAACCATAGTTTGCTGCAATTTTCAGGAACTGTAAAATCAACGATATTTTCTGTACCGCTATTCATTTCTCCATAAATCCGTGTTCCGTCAGCCAGCAAAGCCACATATCCGTAACGCCATCCAGCTCTGTCGGGGGTATCAACCTGATTGAAACCGGATTCATTTACCTGACCTGTAAATTCAGTGGAAACAACACTCCCGGCTTCAGGCACATTTAAAGGAATCACATTATAGCCAGTGGTTCCGGGACAGCGGTCATAAGCTACCTGATAACTCCCATCATCCAATTCATTATACTTAAATGTTTGTTTTCCGATATAATCCTCTCCCATTTCCCGAAGGGCATCAAAATCCCACGTTACCGATTTCGTTGCGGCCTCATAAATTTCGTCATTAAGTTGCGAAACGGAAATATCGGTTATTTTCATGTAGGTCTGAAGAGGATCTTCAGGTTTTTCAGCTTTTCTCCAAAGCTTTCCAATGATATCGATACCATGCTTTTCAGCCCAGTAATAATGAATAAAATAACTGGCATATCGATAATCTTCATGACACAAATGGCGATGATAATTGTCGCAATAAACCGAAAAATGATTTGAATTAAAGACTTCTTCAGGATAACTTTGATAGGCCTGCCATTGAGCACATTGTTCCCAAAAAGCATTGCCATCGTTTCCGCCAAAACCGTAGCGATATCCGGCAGTTCCGCCCAGATCACAATTCACCTGATACTGGAAACTATGCCCGATTTCGTGAGCTATTGTCGAACCTACAGGCTGACAGGTATTCGGACTTAACCATAAAGCACCGATAACGTCATCATATCCGGCCCCTGTTGCATTCCATTCCTCCTGGCAGAAAAGGAATATCATCATTTTGTACTCATCAAGGTTGGATTTTCCTACTCCTACTTCAGCGAATTTTAGTTCATTGACATTCAGATCATAAAATTCTTCAGCCTTTTCCAACAAATCATCAATATCTACACGGTAAGTTTCCGGCACTTCAGATGAGCCCGGATCTTTGTCGCCATATCCTTTTCCCCAGAACACAATAAAGTTTTCCGACTCCCGGCTCCGTTGATAACACCACGTACTGTTTTCGTCGTTGAAATCTATGTCACTAAATTCCTGAGGGATGTAAATATCTTTTGTGTCGGTTTCATCGATAATTTCTTCCTCTTCTTTATTAACCAGTTCCTGTTTATCATCACTACAGCCGATAGTAGTAACAAAAGAAAACATCAGAAAAACAAAAATTGAAAGATATAATATCGGATGATGAAAGTTTATTTTTTTCATAGCTTGTTGGATAATCTTGACAGAAACCTAAAGTTAGAGAGAAACTTAAAGATAAATTCATTCACAGATCATTATTCCTGAGATCACCGCAGAAAGAAACTGCGGTGATCAATCAGGATAATGTTCTCATTAGAGATAAAAAACTCGAACCAATCTATTAATTGTAAAGATAATTTACTCCAATGTGGCAGTAATAATGAAACGAATAAACTTCATCTCATCAGTTGTATCTCTGAATCCCAATCTGATTTTGTAGGTTTCACCAGCTGATAATGCAGGTGCTCTGCCGATATTTAAAACACCGTCACCGACATTGACCTCAGCGTATAAAGTAAAACCATCATCCCCCCAGGAACAAACCTCGCCATCAGCATTCATCCAATAGCCGGGGGGATTAGCCGTATAATCACTTGAAGTATCCCATTCTCCGGTTTCGTTGTCTATTACATACAAACGAATAGTACCACCTTCGTTACTATCGAGATTGGCAAGGAATTCATCTACAGTTAATCCCAAATTATATTGTATCACATCGGCATAATCGTAAAGATTAATTCCTGCTGCCGCATAGTCTCCTTCAGGAATACTAAGATTTGCAAGAATCAGTGACGGATCAATAGTGGCAACATTAAAAGTAAAGCGCACATAGTCGTCATAGTCAGGTCCATTCAAAGCAAAACCAACATTGAATGAAAAAGAATGACCCGCTTCGGCTTCATCAGCCACATCGACAATCAACTGCTTTGCATCCTTGTCAATATCAAGACTCGCAACATAATCTTCACTATCGGCCGATAAACCACCGGCAGAATTATAGTACCATCCGGTGGAGCCTTTAGTCGGCTCTGTCTTATCCCAATGCCCACGGGTAACGTTGATGTTATAGAATACTACGCTCCCGTCACTCAGTCCGTTAATAACTTCATCAACGGTCATATTCATTTGTTCCTGGAACAGGTCTGTATATTCTTCCAGATTTACAGTTTGTGCCTCATAACGCCCAACTTCAAATTCCATATCATTGGTAATAGTAGCTCCTACGCCCGTTTTGAGGTATGGATTCTCATCTTCTCCATACACATGCTTACTTGTTGCATCCTCAATACTATCCTCGCAGGAGTAAAAGGAGAAGACCAGGCAACTCATTAGTATATATAATAATTTACTTTTCATATTAATCTTTTTTATATCAAAATTAAATTTGACTATTTATTAATGTCTGTCCATAAAGTACCATTAGCTTCGTTACGCATACTGCCAAAATACTCATCCCAAAATGTCGGGACTCCGTTTTTAGCTGCTTTGCAAGCCTTTCAATTGGCGTTTTTTGAACAGACACACATAAGGTGAAAATTTTTGTGCGTTTATAGACGAATACTTATTAATTTCCGTAACCAGGATTTTGAATAAGATTCGGGTTTCCGTCCATAAATTCTTTGGGTATGGGGAAGATATCAGCATGATTGTCTGAAGGATCACCTTTAGCTTCTTTACAAAACCATGATTTTCCATTATATACATTCTGATTTGTACCTTCTATTCTAAATCGCACCAAATCCTGACGGCGATGGTGTTCGGCAACAAATTCCCATGCAAGATCATCTAACAAACCCCCTAATTCGATGTCTTCTCCACCTTCATTGGTTGTAATCCAAACATCTTCTTCTCCCATTTTTCCCTGGTTTTCACGGTAGCCGTAATCATAAACGCTTCCGCCCTTAAGTTCTTCGACAGTACGTACTGCTTTGGACGGATTGTCTTTAAAGGCTCGTTGACGCACCTGTGTTACAAGAGCAGCTGCATCTTGTTCTGATTCCCCTTTATAGCCGCCCAATCTTAACAAACACTCAGCCTTTATCATATAAGCATCAGCTAAACGGAAAAAAGGAACATCATCATAACTGGTACCAAAATCGCCTGGAAGAATCTCGTACTTTGTTAAACGTGCTCCTTCGAAAGGATAGCAACCAGGATTATCAATACTGTGAAGTTCTTTTGTATAAATTAATGGTTCTCCGTCAACCATTATTGGATTTCCATTCTGATCGTATTGTTGCCCAACAGTCCAGCAATCATTAAAGCGACTGTCATCTTCATCATAAGTATCAAGGAATTGCGGTAAAGCAGCACTTCCACCGGTTGCCCAGCCATTAAATCCCCAGACAGCTCTTCCGGCAGTATGTATCCATTTGTTGGCGTAATAATTGCCAGAAGCATATTTCTCTTCGAAAGGAATGCCAAAGATAATTTCAGGTGATCCCGATATATCTTCCTTAAAGTTATCGGAATAACTGGGTGCCAATGAGTACTTTCCACTACTTATTATTTCATTGATCTCGTCAATGGCTTTACCATAGTATGAGTTATCCGAATGATCGTTGAACCATGCATTATGATTCAAATACATTTTAGCCAGAATCATATTAACGGTATAATCGTTAATTTGCCCCATACCGTTATCTTCACCTACTTTACCTTTGATATCTTTTAATTCACTAATAATAAAATCCCAGGTTTCCTGCGGCTCTGCCTGATCAGGCAACCATCCTTCCGGATGATTATAGGTAGTATCCAGCGGAATATTCCGGAACAAATCAAACAAGATGTAATAGTATAAAGCACGGTAACCTCTCAACTGAGCAACTGCAGCTTCTGAATCCTGCACAGACTTAACGGCCAGAAGTTTATTACAGGCATTTATGCCTGCATAACCATAATTCCATTCCGTCCAGTAATGTCCAATCTGAGAATGGAATTCATGTTTATGCATGGATACATAAAGATCACCCCAGCCAATACCTATACGATAAGGGGTACACCAAAGATCGGATGATTCAGCCTGAATATCGCAATAGCCGTTCCATCCCCAATAAAGGTTACGTAAATTACTGTAGACAGGGGCAAACATACTGGCTGCATCCTTTTCTGAAAACTCATACTTTTCTGCAGCGATGGTATCATAAATGGTTTCATCCAAATCAGTACAACTACTGAAGGAAAGCACAAATACGCTTACTACTGCCACCACGATGGATATATATTTATTCACTTTCATAGATACAAAATTTAAGATTTTAAAATGTGACATTTACCCCGAATGTAAATGAACGGACTACAGGGTATTTATCTCTCCAATCGATTCCCAGTGAACGTACATTATTGTTGGAAAGTTCGGGATCCAGCCCATCATATCCGGTGATACAAAATAAATTATCACCCGAAGCATAGGCACGAATCTTCTTAATATAATTGTTTTCGCCTACAGGAATGGTGTATCCAATCGTTAAATTGGTAAGTTTCAGAAAGTCACCATCTTCCAGGTAATAACTAACGATGGTTTGTTTTTGTGAAGAAGACAAAGTATACTCGCCTCCATAAGGCGGCTTCTTTACTGATCTCAAGCGATTATAGGCAATAGAATTGTTTTCATAAAAAGCGCGTGGCTCATTCAATATTTTAAATCCTAACTGGCTGATCATTTGAAAACTTAAATCAAAATTTCCGTAACGGAATGAATTGCTCCATCCCAAATTCACATCAGGCATTCCGTTGCCAAGATACTGACGATAATCATCATTGTTAAGCATATTGTCAGTAAACTCTTCGGCTTCTCCGGTTTGAGGGTTTTCAATTAACCAAAGCCCGTTCTCGGAAACACCTACAGATTTAAGTCCGAAAAAATTACCAAGTTCTTCACCTACCTCCAGACGTTGTGTAGGGATGGTAATGGGTTCACCTAACCAGGCTTCATCCTGCTCATTGGCAGTTTCATACATATCATTGGATAAACTCAAAAGCTTGTTGGCATTATGTGAAGCAGTTAAAGTAGTATTCCATTCAAAATTCCCGGCTTTCACAGGTGTGGCATTAATGGCAACTTCAATACCTCTGTTTCTCATTTCTCCCACGTTTGCCAACGTTTGAGGATACAAATTCGGAGGAGTAGGTACATCAAACCACCAGAGCATGTCGGAGGTTTCTTTATTATATACATCAATAGACCCCCCCAAACGATTCTCTAACAAACTAAAATCTAATCCAATATTATACTCTGTAGATTTTTCCCACTTTAAATCAGGGTTCGGATTGGAAGCTACTTCTAATCCGGGCATCCATTCACCATCTTCGTAATAGTAAGAACTACCCAAATTATATCGCGTCAATGACAAATAAGATGAATTGGGAATAACACCAGTAACACCAACGCCTGCACGCAACTTCAGATTATTCAACCATTCTAAACTGCTCATAAAGTCTTCGTTACTGATAGTCCATCCCAGTGAAGCAGATGGGAAATTACCCCATTTATGATTTTCTCCGAATTTGGATGAGCCTTCACGACGGATACTGATCAATGCATTATATTTGTCAGCATATCCGTAACTGATTCTTCCAAAGAATCCGACCAGCTTGTTATCATTTTTGTAACTACCCATTCCTGCTTTACCTTCTTTCAGAGCAGCACCAACAGACAAATTATTATACTTAAAAAAGTCAGTTTGAAAATCGTAGTTATTAGCGTTGAATCCCTGATTCAGGTTATACTGATAACTATAGCCGACAAGCGCATTCAAACGATGATCATTAATTCTTTTGTTATATTTTGACGTAAGCTCAAGATTATCCGTTTTGCTGTCTGATTGTGAATGATAAGCATAACCGGTATGATTATCCATCTTCTGGCTGTAATATTTTGATGTATAATATCCTTTATCATGGGCATTTGATCTACGGGTAGCCAACATCAAATTGGTTTCCCACCCTTCGACAGGCTCGAAAATAATATTCCCGGTAATACGTGTCCACTCGGACTCGTAAGTACCTTTTCTTTCCTTTATCATTCCCACAGGATTGTAATAATAATTGACCTGGAAATCCTCGTAGTAGGTTCCGTCCTCATTCCAGATTGGTTCTGTCGGATTTCGGATAATGGCCTGCCTGTAAATATTAGATGCTCCGTTGTTACTGGCATTGGTAGCACTGTTTTCATGAAGTCCTTTTACAATATTCAGGTCCACCTTTAACATATCATTCAGCATCCAATGGGATATATCCAAATTCAACCTCATCTCTTCATTATAGGTATCTATAATAACCCCTTCTTCATCCCTGTAATTAATATTTGCTGAATAAGTTGTTTTCTCATTTCCTCCGGATATGTAGAAGTCATGATTATGAGTAAAAGCTTTACGCGTAACAGCATCCAGCCAATCTGTATCATATCCCTTATCCTTAAAGTCAGTCAATCCCTGACGTATTTCATCAGGTCCCATGAAATCCAATGTCTTGCCAAACTCAGACATCGACATATAACCTGAATAACCAGCACGTGTATTTGTTTCACGTCTTCCCGATTTAGTGGTTATGAGAATAACCCCGTTAGCACCACGCGTACCATAAATTGCAGCAGCTGATGCATCCTTCAGAACATCAATTGATTCAATGTTTTCGGGAGCAACTGTCCCAAGACTTCCTTCAACACCGTCTATTAAAACCAATGGCGTGGAACTACCTTCCAGCGATATAACGCCACGAAGCCTTATAGTAGACTCAGCGTTTGGGTCGCCTGTTCCTTTTGAAATTGTCAGTCCGGCAATTTTCCCTTTTACCAGTTCCGCAGCATCTGAGACTTTCCCCTGAATAAAATCTTCAGATTTGACACTTGAAACGGCACTGGTTACATCTCCTTTTCGCTGGGTTCCATATCCAATCACCACTACTTCATCAAGTCCGTGCACCTCAGGTTCCAGGGATACATCCAATTGGGTCTGATTCTCAATCACAATCTCCCTGGTTTTCATCCCAACGAAAGAGAAAACCAGGGCTTCAGCCTCCTGCGAAACCTCAATTGAATAATTACCATCCATATCGGTAATTGTTCCCTTACTGGTACCTTTTACCTGAATAGTTGCACCAGGGATAGGCTCTCCATTTTCATCAGTTACAATTCCGGTAATGGTTCTCTCATCCTGCTGAAATAAGTAATGCGTTTCAATAACACTATTATTTCTTTTTCCACTATCATCCGGATATTCTTTATCCTGATGATTGTCGGCAAACATGTGAACTGATCCTGCCACGAGTAGTAACACGGATATTTTCACAATCATTAAGGTTCGAATCACCGTATAAGACTCAAGTCTCATACAATTACATTTCTTTTTCATAGACAACTCAAATTTTTATTTATTTACAAAACACTTCCGGGTCAACAACAAATAGACCTTACTTAATTTGTAAATCAAAGGTTCTTTATTTGGAAGAGGTTAACTATAACACATGTGTAAAAAACTTACACAAATGTGTAAAATCCTTAAAAGCGCTGTAAAGACGAGTCACTTGATACTCATTTTAACATTTGCCTGACAAGAAATATCCGCCCGTAATCTCTACTTTTTACAACCAGAAAAGCTGTTCTATTCCTAACAGGAAGTTGTATTAATGGCGAATTTTTTTAACATTAGTTTGGAAGAGGAAAAAGAGGGTTAGACAGAAGATGGTTAGAGGTTAGTAATCGACAGGCAGAAGTTTGCCAGGCAGAAGGCAGAAGTGTTAAGTTTTGCAGATAAGAATTTTGCCGTTAGTACCGAAAATTGGCCTGATAAACAAAAATCCAACTCCGCAAAACAAATGATTGATATAGAGTGTTTTGTAACTTGAGTCAGATAAAAGATATTAGATTTTAGGAGCTTTATATGGTCTTGAAAATCTACCCTCCATAATATTCTCTTGGTGATTGACCGTAAAACTCTCTGAAGCAACGTGTAAAATATGCAGGACTGGAGAATCCTGTCTCATAGGCAGCTTCAGTAATATTACATTTACCGGAACCAATAAGTTTTGCGGCTTCTTTCAGGCGTATAATCCGGATAAATTCAGTTGCTGAGCAGCCGACAATTCCTTTAAGTTTTTTGTGGAGCAATGACCTGCTTACACCAGTCTCATTGATTAAAAATGTTACATCGAGTACTTTGCAGCTAAGATTATCTTTAACCAGGTTTGTCAGTTTCTCAAGAAAAATTTTGTCCGACTCGGAGCACTGTAACTCACCTGTTGAAAAGGCCGTATCATCACGAAAACGGTCAATAACACGCTGACGGGTATTTAATATATTCTCGATAACCTGTACAAGAATATCCGGATAGAAGGGTTTTCCAATGTAGTAATCGGCCCCTGTCATCAGACCTTCCAGTTCATTCTTAACGCCCGATTTGGAAGTAAGTAAAATTACCGGGATGTGAGAAGTGTTAAGACTGGTTTTGATCTGTTTGGTAAAGGTTATTCCGTCCATAACCGGCATCATAATATCGCTAATAATCAGGTCCGGATTAAATTCCTCAAGCTTATCCAGTGCTTCCTGTCCGTTAAAAACCGATTCAACAAGATAATTATCTTCCAGGATTTCGTTCAGAAACTTAACCAGTTCAACATTATCCTCCACCAATAAAACCGAAGGCTTCCCGGTACCAGAAATTAACGGATCGAAACCATTAATAGGTGATGGACTTTGGACAATCATCTCCGGCTCGTGCCTAATATCAGTATATTGTTCCTTCTTGTTTACAATTTCATCTTCAGAAAAATCGGACAGTGACGCCGGGATGGAAACAGTAAAAGCAGATCCTTCACCAGGCTTGCTCTCAACATTAACAGTACCCCGGTGGAACATAACAAGACTCTTCACATAAGCCAGACCAATTCCTGAGTTGAATGATTGACCATCACCATCATCCACCTGAAAAAAACGGTCGAAAACCTTGTCGATCATTTCAGGCTCAATACCTTTACCTGTATCGGACACACAAATGCTCAAATCCTGTTTTTCTTTTGCGAATTTTCCACCTCTTGGCTTAACATCAACAGAGAGCTCGACTTTTCCTCCTTCGCTCGTAAACTTAAATGCATTGGAAAGCAGATTAATGACAATTTTATCAATCTTCCCGCTATCGAACCATACTTCTGGCGGATTGTCGGGAACAAAAACGGAGAATTCAATATCACGTGCATCTGCCATCTCCATGAAAGAATCTGCTATATCCTTTGTTAAAATGGAAATATCGTGACACGAAACTCTGAGTTTATCCTTTCCGGTTTCAATCTTCCTGAACTCCAACAACTGATTGATCAGATGAAAAAGCCGCTGCGCATTACGCTCTATCCCGGTGAGACATTTTCGAAGTGCAGGACTCATCTTTTCTTCATTCATCAACCGGTTAAGGGGGCCGATAATCAATGTTAAAGGAGTTTTCAGCTCATGCGAAATATTTGTAAAAAAGTCCAGTTTCACCTGGTGGATTTCATCAGCATGTTCCCGTTCCCTTCGTTCAAGCATTAACTGGGCTTTCGACTTCTCTATATTCTTACCCACTCTTAAGACCAATATTGAGAACAAAATGGCCACTAAAAAATAGCTGACAAAAGCGCCTCTGGAGAGCCACCACGGAGGACGGACAATAATCTGCAATACCCGTCCACCTGAAGCACTTCTAATATCGCCCGATGAGGCTTTGACATGAAAATAATAAGTTCCCGGACTCAGGTTTGTATAAGTAGCAAAGTTTCGGGTGCCAACATAATTCCACTCATCCTCAAATCCTTCCAGATAATAGGCATACTGACAACGACCAATAGCCGAATAAGCAAGAGCTGCATATTCAAGAGTCAGAACATTTTGATCGTAGTCCAGTACAATTTTCTCCGATTTGTTTAATGATTGTTTCAGCCTGCGATCCTCTGCCGGTAAAACATATTCATTAAAAAGCTTCATCCCGGTAAACATAACCTGCAGATCTTTGCGTTCCTGCCTGGGACGATCCTCGTTGAAAGAAACCATCCCGTTATTGCCGCCAAAATATATATTCCCTTTGCTGTCGATGAATGATGCCCTGTAGTTAAACTGATTAAAAGGTATTCCGGAGTTACTGTCATATAATATATATATTTCCTCTTCAGGCGAAAATCTCACAAGACCTTTATCACTGCTTGCCCAAAACCATCCATCTTCACCTTCTTCCAGACTAAAAATCCAGGAAACCGGAAAACCGGTCTCTTCGTTGAAAAACTTTGTTCTCCCGGTTTCTTCATTGTACCTGCAAAGTCCTTTATAACAGTCGCCAAACCAAATATTTCCTTCCGAATCGGTTTTCACAAAGTTGATGTTATTCATCCCGGGAACTTTATCGAAGGTAAATAGTGAGTCGCTATGCGGAATATAACCATAAACGCCGGCAGCAGAGGTAAACCACAGTTTGCCGGACGACCTTGCCATGCTCTCGAACTGGAAAAGGCCCAAAGCATCGGACTTTAAGGGTGTAAATTTTTCGGTTGTTCTATCGTAAATAACGATTCCGAGCGAGGTGGATATGTAAACAGAATCTCCGACCGCCAAAAAAGAGTATATGGCATTCGATGTAAGACCTTCTGTGTTTTCCGGGGTAAGAAACCTGATATCGTTGGTTTTGGTATTTAAAACGTTAATCCCTCCTGTGTATGTTGCCATCCATAGTTCATGTTCGGAAACAAAAAGGAGATCGTGAAGATTGTTGTAAGATAAATGAGCGGGGCCTTTATCTTCAGCATAGTGAGTAATGACGCCGGAATCGCGATCATATTTGTTAAGTCCGTTATCCTCAAGACCGATCCAAAGATTGCCTTCCGAATCTTCCGTCAGACAACTAACAACATTACCTCGCAACTCTCCATCGCCCAAGCCGGGATTCCATGTCCTGAAAAAGCTCTCTTTATTGCTCCAGAAGTTAATGCCTCCAAAATAAGTTCCCAACCACATATTTCCCTCTGTATCGCAAAAAACGTCATATATCGGATTACTATTCAATCCGGTTGGATCATGCAAATCAAAACTATGCAACGACAGATGTCCTGTAACCGGGTCGTGAATGACCAATCCGTCTTCACTGCCGATCCAAACACGCCCCTGATGGTCCTCGGTAAGGCAGTGCACCAGATTATGGGGTAAATGATAAGGCTTCTCCAGTTTTTGCGAATACACCCGATACGTCCCTGTGGGTAGATGAAAGCGTACCAGACCGTACTCAAACATTCCCAGCCAGGCATTTTCTGCTGAATCGATAAAAAACAATGTGGATTGCTGGTCACCTAATTCTTCAGGAACATCATAGCTCTTAACAGCATCCCTTTCCTTGTCAATGACAACAATTTTCCCATTATCCGTCAGAATAACAATCCTTCTACCGGATTCAATTAGATTATTAAACCCCATCCTTTCCGGAAAAGAAACTGATGCAAAAACGGATTCAATAGGTTGCTCATTTCCTGTGGATGCATTCAGAAAAGTTATTCTGTCAGGCCGGCAAATCCAAAAACCACCTCTGGAAGGAACAATAGCAAGGACAGATCCCAATTGATTTAAAAGAGAATAAGGACGAAAACACTCCTGATACTCATCGAAGAAATAATATTTTTCTTTTATGGTACGGGTAATCAGAAGAGAATCAAAGGCCAGAAAAAGTCTATCACCGAAAATCCGGACTTTTTCATCAGCATTATCATAAGCAGGGAATTCCTTAAACGCCTGCCCATCAAACCGGGTTACTGCAGCCCTGGTTGCAAACCAAATGAAACCGTCGGCATCCTGAATGATGCTTTTTACATACGATGATGGTAAACCATCTTCATTTGTATAATGAACAAATTCTGGAGAATTAATTTCAGACTTAACCAGTGTTGCCAAAAAGCAGAAAAACAACAACCAAATCAATCGATTCATACACGTCTCCTAATAAACACCATTGAAATACAAAAAACATTCCTGAAAAAAGTTAAGATTTTAACGTGTAAGAATCCGTGTTTAATAAATCCAACACTCAAATAAACCCATACCGTATTTCCTGTAAAGATTGTTGAAATGTTTGTATATCAACATATTCTCAATTTTTAGATATCACAAATATAAGCATATTTTCAAACCACAACATCTCCCTTTCCTGGTACATAAAAGTCTTCTTTTGCTAACCCGCATTCATTTGCAACCCTTTTACAATAAGCCAGCCGTCCCGCATTCATATTTCGTGAATCGGAACCAAAGGTAAATTTCAGACCCTGCTCTTTACACATCAGAATGAATTCTTTGTGTGGCGTATGCGACATATCGTTGATCTCTATAGCAATATTACTGGCTTTGGCTGCCGATATAATCTTTTGCATTCGTTCCTGTGTCCAGAGTTTGTAATAATCGCGTGCAATACAAACCGGCAGAAAAAGAGGCCACCCAAAAATATTCAGTGGTTCATTCTCTAAAACAGAGATGGTATAATCCATATAGCGACGCATAAATTCATCGGTATCCTCCACATAGCATGACAATTCGTAAATGCGCTGAAATCTGCCTCGTCCAAGTGGAATGGTTTGGGGATCCATTAAAATATAATCCAGGCTTTTTAATAAATCGGGAGAAAATCTTTTTGTCCAGTTGGGAGTCATTGGTTGAAGTCCGACATAAACGGGATATTGCCGAAGCTTATTGATATAGGCTTTCAGATCGGCATCATCTTTGATTGCCCAATCAGCCGGATGTTCTACGACTCCAAACCTAACACCTCTTTTTTCAGAAAGTTCCATCAGATGGTCGATGGTAAAATCCCTGGTAAGATGAACGTGCAAGTCTGTAAGAGGGAAATCAAACTTTTCTCCGGAAGCATTGCAACTCCAGAGGGAGGGCATAGCCATCAGGCCACCGGCAATGCCGGCATTCTTTAAAAATGTTCGTCGATTCATAGTATAGAGTAAATGATAAAGTTTGAGACAGATAAAGTTAGCGTTTTTCTCCAATAATCTGATCAAATCTCAATCCGCTCAAACCCTCTCCGCGACCTGTTTCTTTATGGATGCCGATCCAGTTAAATACTTTTCCTCCATGCCACCTGGTTCGCTGGAAAGATTTTTTTACCTGAATACCTGCACGAGGAACCTCCTCTTCGAAGACGAAATAGGGGACTCTTTCATTTTCATCGAGACCAATACGCAAAATAGTAGTTCGCGGCTTTACGGAATTGAATGTATTATCGGCATTCATGCGCGGCATAGAAGCGCGCTGAAGTTGTATTTCACGTTGGGAATGATCAACATGAACAGGGATGAAAGGGATCCAGTTTTCGGGTACAGTATTCATTAACTGGTAACGAATATCGGCCATTGACTCCTGGTCATCACCGCCGTTATTTCCTTGAAACAGACGGTCATAGAAAGATGACAACTCACGGGCTGCTTCTATCCCTTTTTTGGTATCGCCAGAGGGCAAAGTAATATCCGTTTCTATAGCCCACACCATATTTGCTATCTCATCCCGAACAAAGACAACGCTTTCTATCGGAGGGCCCTCCTGAATTTTGAGAACAGTAGGTAACATCAACAATGAATGATCCGCTTGTGCGACGGCCTCGGTTCCTTCACGGTTCACTGCGAACATCGTCCACCGTTGCCAGTCGTTATCGGCCCCTCTTCCGGCAGGTTCGATCAATGTTCTCTCACCGAAACAGTTGGTCACCACTAATCCTTTTATTTCGGAAATAGATGCTGCAGGCAATGGTTGTGGAATCATAAACCAGTCGTTGGCATAAAAAAGAGTGAATTCCAGAAAGAGTTTTGAGATATCGGTTGTATCCGGTTTGATATCACCCAGGAAAGTTTTACGGTCCTCAAATTTCCACCAACGCGTATCCGGCATTCCTTCATAATCGATATTTACAGGGATAAAAGTAAATTTGGATTCTCCAACAGGAATTGTTTTCTCAGCTTTTTCATCCTCTGCGTTTGGAGAAGTATCCCCTTCAACATGTAACTCAGAAACAGAATCATCCAGGGTCAGGTTAAACCAGTCAAGGTGTCCCGAATGATAGCCATCTGCTTTGTAGACTTTCTCTCTTGCCTCAAATGGTACTGAACACCTGAATTGATATTCCAACCTGGAAGGAAGATATGCATTTTGTCCTTCATTCATTGGCTGAAGAAAGAAATTATTCACCCATTGGATAAACGCTTCGCGATATTCTTCGATGATTGTTTCGTCATCTATTTCAACCTCATCAACGCCCGGCTTACCTGTGGTCAAATACAGATAAAATTCATATCCGTCCATTTTTCGCGATGCGGCTGCAGCAAATTTCTGCCAACTTTCGGGATGTGCAAGAATATCAGCATGCTGTTCATCCACAGGCGATTCAGGAACTCTTACAGGATATTTCCCGGCATACAATCCCGCCAGTTCCCTATTGGCTCCGATAAGTTTAAGCCAGTATCTGCCCATCATAATCCTTATATCCAGTGAAAACACTTTCTCGTTCATCACAAAGGGAACGGGCATCTGCTCAACCAGTCCTTCCAACGGAATATTGTTCCTGTACATTTGCGAAGCATTGCCGGCCGGTTGAAATTTTCGCAGTCTTTTTTTGTTGCAATAAATTTTTGCCAGTATCGGAGACCCGGCATCATCGCCCAAAAATTCTCCCATCTGCCATTGCCGGGTCAACATCCATAACGGATCGCGAATTTCCGCACGTAAAGCTCTGGAAAAGTCTTCTCTTCTCGGACGGCCTTCCACGCGGTTCCACATAGTAATGGTGGGATTTATGCCAACCTGAAAATCGGGTAAAACCTGAAAATGTTTTCCGTTACTCATTGTATGGGTGTTTGATGGTTCATGTAATATTGATTGGATGACAGATAATTGGCCGAAATACTGACAGGCCGGGCCGTTATCGCAGCAATAGTGGCCGGCAAAAAGCAGGCATAGCCCGTTTTATCGATCTGTTGCGGCTCCACTCCGCGCATCTTTACTTCATCGAGTGTTTCATTCACAACATCAACCAAATCCTGCCACATCCAATTGGAGTTCGTTTGCGGCGACACAGCCAGCAACATGCTCTGTGGAGGTTCTGAATTGGGACGGTCGTAATGAAAAGCGGTTCCGGCTGTTTCTTCTTCCAACGGAACAGTCTCAGTCCATTCATCAACAAGCAAACCACAATAAGATGCATGCCCCGAAAACGGATGATGGTACCAGGCTGTGTAGAGCAAATGGTCGTTTTCCAGAAATACTTTCTTTAAATTTTCAGAATCTGACTCCGTTACAGCTCCAAACTCCATGGCAAACCAGGAACATGGTTCCACACAGGGAAACTGGGCCGGTGTTAGATCAACAGATATATTGTTGAATGCTTCAGCCCAAAACATGACTTGTTCAAGATGGCTTGCCTTTTCACGAACACGAGCTACCCCATGGAACCAATCATCCACAGGCAGTGGATTTTTACATTCCTGTTGCTGATAAGCCAGTAGCCTTCCTATACGATCGGAATCAACGGCATTTGCCCATTCTTCACTCCTTTCGGGAGTCATCCTGAAAAATGGAATAATCTTCATCTCTTCGGTCATCAGTTCAGCACACATTTGTTGAGCAATTTCCACTTTTGCCGCCGGGATGCTTTCTTCGTTGTATTGACCTCTTAAAACAGAATAACGTTCGAGCCGGCCACTAATATCTGCCTTCAATAATTTCGCTTTGGCATAGACATCTTCGGCGAATATCATACAAGCCTTGCGAATATCACTGACATCTATTGGAATGGCATCAAAGGATTCATAATTCGGAATCCCCTGATTTTGAAATTGAGTCAGAGCAAAACCGACCCCCTGGTAGGATTGTTTCAGAAATTTATCAACTTTTACTTTATAATTCTCGAAAGCTGTCCGTTGCACCAAAACCTCATTATAGAAAGTCACGGAATCGGACCATTGAGGAAGTTGCGTGGAAATAAGATTCCAGGCCTTTTTAAGGATATTGAGTTTTTCTCCCTCAGGTAAACCGGTATCGTATGTGTTTATTAACACATCGAACTCAGTGATTTTATTATTCCAGCGCTCCAATACTTCGCTAATTTTATCCGACAGGGCAGACATCTGAGTCTTTTCCCATTCCGCCAGGAAACCATAACCGGTATTAGGGAGGCCCGACAAAGAAAGAGCGTGCAATACCTGCCTCAGATCAGATATCCATCCGTCAAAATTATTTAAAACCTCATCTTCATTCAGCCAGGTGTCATTATTCCTGTTTTCTTCAATTTTCGAAACCAAATCAGTCAATGACTTGCCACTTCCGTTTTTATTTAATATTCTATCAAAATAATTCGATGCTCTTTCTAATCTTTGAATATCATAACCAATACCGGAGTCCTCTTCAGAAGTTATGTTCTCATTGGGCAGCATGACATCGGAAGCTCTCAGAGGGCGGGAACGTAACAAAACAGAATAAAGACTTTTGACCAGCGGAACCAATTCAAAAACAGAGACTTCATCGCCGGCTGCGGCAAGTCCGGGAACATAATATTTTATGCTGATGTCAGCATCAAGCCCCGGTTGAGGGGTAAAATGGTTCAGCACATAATGAACAATCAGGTCATCGAGGCCTGTCATCGACCGACCCGATTCATCACCTGTCAAAAACAAAAGATCGACGGGCTCTACTCCTAACATTTGCATGCTGACAGGATGATTTTTCACTTCAATGTTTAATCGGGGATTCTTCACAGATACATGACATATAATTTTATCGAGCTCAGGAAGAACCTCTTTCACGAATAAATTCAATCCCGGCTCTGTCATTGCCCTTGGCGAGTTACTGTTTTCAAAAGTCTCCTCCGGGGCCGGATTAATATGAATGCCCATCCTGTGTGTAACATTCACCCCGGTGCGCGGCGTTTGAACCACCTCCGGAATGTCCGGGCAACCACCTTTGCTGAAGGTATCAAAAGTACCGGCAGCTCTTTCATAATTTCCCTGAACCACCTGATGAATTCCTTCGGCAAGTGCAAGATCGGCAACGGCATCGTTAACATCCCGTATTTTGTTGATGGCATCAATAATCACTTCTCTTTCTTTATCTGAGGGATTGGTCAGTTCCAGGGCATCAAAATAATCCGATTCGCCGTTTGTTTCGATACGTGCTTCCACAAATTCAACAAGCGCAGCACCGTCTACAACATTGTTGGCTTCAATATTTTGAATGGGCGCATTAACATAGTCGTCCTCCTCAGTAGTTGTCGACTTCATTTTATCTGCAACAAGCGGAAACTGACGTCGAAGAGAATAGATGTGCCTGTGCGGAAAAGTTCCGTTAATGAATGCCTGATCCCGCAGATGTCTTTCAAACCGGTATCCCAATAATGCAGAGATATCCTGCCCCTGGCGAATGCCCTCCAAAATACCTAATGCATTCCGGACTCTTTCTGAAGACAGGTTAATGCCATATATTTCAGCATTTTCTTCAGAAGCATGCGACAGGTAGGCATTACGCAACACAGCTGCAGTAACGGCATGGTTTAATGACGGAGCCTGAATGTATCCCTGATTGGTATTGTCTTTATAAATCGGTTTATTTCCGTCCGGATGAAAGGCATCCTGAAGGTCATCATCGTCAAAGTCGGTAATGGCTGTAAGGGTTCTATTTTCAGGACGCACCTTTTCGAGCCAGCCATAAGCACCAAGATACAATCCACCCTGCCCGGAATAATCATCACCTTCATGCTCCTGCTGCTGATCTCGTAGCCGGTTGAGGTGATAATGAATCAGTCCTTCTTTCCAGGCATCTAAACGATATGAAACGCAATCGATATGCTCGGAAAGTAATCTTTCGAGCCGGGCAGTTGGCAAATCTTTCAAATATGTCAAAGCATCCAGTTGATCATTCAGATAACTTCCCGGAATGGCTTGTCCGTGAAGACTTTCAGAAATGAACTCGGAAACGGTCTGCTCACGATTTCCGGTGATGGCCTCTACTTTCTGTTCCAAAAAGTAATATCTGCTTTCACTGGGAAAAACAGAGTGAGCCGGTTTTCTTTCCGGTTGTGAGTTGTCTTTGTTCTTCAGTCCACTTATGTGAATAAAATCGGGCTCCCGCCGGGCACATCGAAGCATTTCTTCAGTGGTCAACAATTCATGCGATTGATAGAGTTGCAAAGCTGTAGAAAAATATCCCAGTTCCATTGCATGATGGAGCATTTTGTATAATAAGGCCTGAGGTTCCTTATTGTCCGAGAATCCCTCTCTGGCCCGGAGCTTACTCAGCGATTTACCCGCATCCATCAACCATTCAATATAATTGACCTGTTTTTCGGAAGGCTCATTGCCGGGAATAGTAATGGTTGCATAGTTTCTGAGCTTCTTTTCTTCCGACAGGGGTTGGTCGTCAATCAGACAATCAACCGGAAGCGCTTCACCTGTAAAAAATTTATCATAGATTTCAGGAATCTCACGTTGATCGTACCCCAGCTTACCCAGCAAATCCCAACCGGAATGGCTTTGTGCCCAGGCATCCAGATAGTTTTTACTGGCCTCATAAAGTCTTGTCATATCCATATCGGTCGTTGCCGTAGCATATTCCTCGTACAATAATTTGAACACATTGTACAGATGATTGAGACTTTGAGCCATCCGTGTGTGAAATTCCACAGACCCGCCATGATGTCCCAATATATCCATCATTTTCTGGTGGGGATTCTCACCTGGTTCAACGTGGGGAACCGATAAAGACATCCCTTTCCAGTCATCCTGAATTTTCAATAATACGGCATATAACTGATTCAGAAAATTGTGAAATGAGTTTAGATTTTTTTTCATGTGGGTCAGTTGCCCGTCGAATATTTCATAAAACCAGGAAATACGCGAAAAAACGGTTACCGGCAGTATCCCATAAGGCTGATCATCTATACGAATAGAAGAAATCGGGCCTCGTCCTGACACATATTGAGTAAAAAACCATCGAACGTTCTCAATCTGATCATCATTAAGTACCGGCCTTAACATTGTATCCAGCATATAACCGAGTGTGGCCGGCCAAAGAGCCGTATTCATGGCCTTTGCTTCCTGCTGATCGGTAGTGACCTTTGATTTCGAATGTTTCAGAAAATTTTCAGAAAATCCAATCAGCTTATTGAATACTTTTCTGTCCGACTCCTCAAAAGACTCATCGTTTGCAGCATCATCAGACTGAAACATCAAATCAAAAGAATCGTTTGAATCTTCACTCTCCGTATATCCCGATTCTTTATCCTGTATATTATTGGTTGCAGTACCCACTGGCAGTAAGCTAAAGCCCGAATTACCGAAATAATGATTGCGAAAAAGATTCTCAGCAAGTTCTTTCCCGGTTGTTTTATCTGCAGTTAACCTGATGCCAACAACAATAAGCCGGTCGTAACCTTTTTTTACATCATGATCATAATCGTCATCGTCGGAAATATCAAAAGCCATTCCTGCATTCTGAGCTTCATTAAAATCGACCATCCATTTCATTCCCTGTGTTATTTCCAGTTCGCCGTCAAGATAGTCGATCTTATCCCCTTCCTCCGCTGACGGATCGGGCCCACACTCCAACACCAGCGGCACCTTATTGCCCATTACTTTCAACTTTTCAACATTGTCGCGGTAACCAATGAGATAAAACCGCTCGGGCATGATACGAACCTTTGGTACCTGCGTCCAGGTATCCCGCTGAGAATCAACATCACTATCGGGAGAAAAAACCACACACATCACGGTAACTTCCGCACCATCTCTGTCTGCAATGAAAGAAAAATCATCTCCAATATTCCTGGGCACAAAATGCGAAAGCAAATAGTTTACCCGTTCTGCATCCCTTCCTTCCGAAAAGGTATTAAAGGCACTTGCAAGTCGTTCCACATTCCCGTTGGCCCGCCAAACCTCTTCCCAGTACAGCAAGAGTGCATTCTCTTCATTATCCTCCTCCTCAAGGTCACCCTGAACCACCGGAATGACCAGTTTCACATAATTCCCGTCATGCTCTTCGACATCAAAAAATTCGTTCTTATTCAAGGGCTGGTAATGATCATAAATATATTGTGCCCGCCCGGCGCCATGACTGTCGACCAATGTTCGCCAGGCCCCTCTTTTTTTTGTTTCATTTCCAGCGGCAACGGCCCAGTCTGTCCAAAAATCACGGGCATTTGCAATCTCTGCGTCCGAAAGAAATTCTTCAAAAGTATCGATGGAGCAATCGTCAGGAAATATTCTCACCCACAGATGGTTTATTTCTGCACTGTCAATTTTTTTAAAATTGTGTTTCAATTCTGAGTGGCATCATCAAAACCGGATATTGAGAGCTGAAAAATTTGGACATATTCTTCTCCGGATCTGCAACCGTTTCCTGAAAACGATTCCAGCTCTCATCCAGACCACTAAGTTTATTATTAAGAGACGCTTTAACTTCCGTTATTTCAGCATTCAGCTGTTCTTTCGATTTCTCAAGTTGCTCAAGCTTCAGCCGATGTTCAGACACATCAGAACGAAAATGTCGTTTCAGATCAAGCATCTGATTCTGAACCTTTTTAAGCGTTTCTTTTTTGAGATGCAGCTCCTTTTTTATAAGGTCGGTTTCCTGCCACAAAACATTGACTTCATGCATAATAAATCCTGTTAAGTTTTAAATTTTGCGAAGCATTTCACTACCATGAACAGCCATCATCACCGGTGCCTGGTAAAGAATGTAAGCAAGGTCGGATGAGTTGATGCGGCATCCTTCCCCATTACACCATTCTATCTGCTTATCTTCAAAATGTTGACGACGAACTTCATCCTTTTCACCCTCAGGATCGTCTCCGGTAATAGAAAACGAAGGCATATCTTCGACAATACGGATGAAATTTGACGCTGAATCATCACCGCTCCCGGCAATACTCCCCCATGTCAGATCGTTCCAGAAGGTTAGCTTTTCAGGCACAGTTTCACCTGCATCCAGACCAAAGCGGGGTTCACCCGGCCGTTCTTTAATAACAAAAAACCAGCCGGGTTCCGTTTCACCATCTTCACCAGTGCCTCCTTTTGCTGTGTCAGCATCCAGATCAAAGCCGAAGAAATAAATATCTGGTTCTGCTTTGGCCTCATAAAGTGGTGTTTTCACTTTAGTGCGGGGTGGGTTGTTTAACTCTTCTGTTTCCAGTTCCATCAGCAGGCGAGATTCTGTATTGTCAATATTCCCCTCATCGTCGTATTTCCATTTGGCCTTATGGGCGTAAATTACAGCATTCGGATAACGCTTCAGCAATTCTCCCCTAATGACCAAAACCACTTCTGTCTTATCTCCAACATCTCCACTTTGCAAGGTTTCCGAAAGCTTTTGCTTTTTATACGCCTCTCTGTGATCATGATCGCCCAGGTTGGAGAATTTAGACCATAAATGAAGTTTCGGAATATCTTTAAGGCTTTCACGTATTTCATCAGCAATAAAAGCCTTAATTTCTTTTTCGTCAGCATCCTCCCCAAGATGGGCTTTGGCATTATTATAAAATGCATTCAGCTCTTCTTTTTCATACATAAAATCGGACACGTCCCAAAACTGACGGAAATAACTGCCCCGCTGGTCGGTAGGATACTCCCTCCATAACAATTCACGGGCAAACTCATGATTAAGCCCCGTCATGTAAGCTTCAATAAAAGGCTGGTTTACCTCAAGTAGCGAAATAGAATTCTGAGCCACGTAATTGATATTAGGCAAAAACATATCGGAAGAAAAATCCAGCAGCGGCTTATACATAGGAATATCAAACTCAGGATAGGCCATTGCTTCTCTGAATACTTCCTTCTTAAATTCAGCCACCAAACGGGGAGGAAGCGAAACTCTTGCCTGAAGAATATAGCCGGGAATGGTAATATCGGGGTCGGTTTTTTCAAGAATAGCATCTGAAATAACATCCAATTTCAGAGGCGGTCGATATTGCTCCGATCCACGAACAGCATCCAGAAAATCCTGCAACAAAACATTGACTTCTCTAAGCGCTGTTTTGAACCTGGCCGACTCATCGCTATCACTGTCACCAACCGAAAAATGAGTGAAGTCGCCATAATTGGTCAACCTGAAATCCGGCTTTTGCGGTGATTCATCGATGGCTTCGGGCGTCTGTTTTTCCGTATCAAACATTCGTGAAGCACTCATATTCTTTTCCCACTTGCGAATGGACAGAAAAAGATAGATGAGCAGCAAAGCAATCAATAAAGCAGCGCCTGAGACACTGCCCAACCCGGGTGTTATAGAACTCAGTCCGGGTGCCACAAAAACAGACAAAAGGATAAGAATGATTAATGCAACAGCCAGAACAAGATATTTGAACCATTTGTATTTTTCGATCCATCGCAAAAGAAAAGCCGGAACTTTTTGCGGAAGAAACGAATCCTCCATTACACTGGTGGTGGCAATGCCCTCAGGCACCTCTTTGGGAGGAGCTGTCAAGACTTCGCTGTTATTTATCTTTTCAATTAATCCGGATGCCTTTTGGGAAGAGCTTTGCAGTCCTAATGCCTGTACCAGCCGGCTGCCCGGCCTGGAAAATTTGCGCATACTGTAAGAAAAGACAACAGGCGGTACCTTGCCGGTTTTTACCTGATGCTTCACAGTGGTTGCCTCTTCATTATCTGCCCCTGCCTTCGAAACAACCCGGGACTGGAGCGGTTGTGTGAGCCACAAGAAAGCACCACTATCCACATTGCGTATGGGTTTCAAATATTTATTATACCAGCGACGTGCTGCAAACTGTGCCAAACGGGCCTCCCGAATGCGACGATTGGCTTCCACAACTTCGCCCACCTGCTGCCAGGCCGATTCCATATACTCTTCCTGATGGGTCTGAATTATTTTGGTGCCAAAACCGGCGGCCACCCGGTAACGGGGATCCAGATTAAGTCGATGCACCCAGTTATTGTCGGGTATGCCATCACCCTCTTTCAGCAATTCAGGATTGAGCGCATGCCAACGGCCATAAAGCGGAGGCGTAATTAAAGGATCGGGATCGGAAGATTCTGTACCCAATTGTTTTATTTTTGTTGGTAAGTGGGGATCGGAGAGACTGTTTTTTACGCCCTGTTTTGAAAATTTCTCAGATAAGTTAATAAATGAAGCCAGCTCTTTTTGAAATTTTCGAGGATAAGGGACATCCCAGTTCTTATATTTCTCATACGTTTCCCGGTCTTCCCCCGAAATATTAATTTCCGGAATGCGCAGGACACCCCCTAAGCGAAGCACGCCGTTGAGTGACGGATATTTATCTCCATCCGGTTTGAGTTCATCATCCGAAATCCCGTCTATATAAACACCGGGCCTTGTTACATCCATATCACGGCGCCCAACTCTGGAATCAACCGGTTGTGGTTCAAGTAAACGCACCAGGTATTCAAAATCACCAACTTTACCGGTTCTAAAGTGCCACCTGTAATAGACAGGAAATTTCTGAGCTTCTACGCGTTGCAAAGTCTCATCTACCTGAGAAGCCCAGGCCGGTGTATATGGCGTATAGTCATTATTTTCAAAAATATCTTCCACATCGAGCCCCAGACCGGCCAATCGCCCACTTTCAAATGCAGGCACCAAAAACGCATGATAAGATGTATTCTCTTTGAGTTTAATGGGACAAATAACCCTGGAATAAGCCATATCGGGGTCCTGACCGCGTACTTCTTCAAATCGGGAAAGTACCGATTCCATTTCAGATGCATCAGCCTTTACCGTCTCTACTCCTGACAAATCGGGAGGCACCTCAATGTCCGGATCATCATTCGTGATCAGATCACGATTAACATGAACATGTGCCCAGGCCCACAATTCCCCGGATGGCTGGAAAACATTGACCGGTTCTATACCCTCTTTCAGCACGATATAGGGCAACGGCTTATTGGTCATATCCTTCCCGTTCTCAAAAACATCCTCTTCGAGTACTATCAATGCAAGCCATGGACGCAAACGGCCATGTTCGTCAGGCTGAACCGGAGAATAGCGCCAAGGAAAATCCTCATCGTAAAAATCGATGGATGGCAAATAATTGGGTTCAAAATTGGTAATCTGATCCCGCGGTTCGGTCTTTATTACGTTCTTCCTGTCGATACCAACGACATCGCCGGGGCCGTATAACCTTATGCTGCCTGCAATATCGGCATCAGGTTTATTCTCTCCGATACCGCTTCCCTGAATGGAAAAACCCACATTCAGTATGGCCCGGAGCTTGTCAATATCAGGATCCGTTGCCGTTTGATTGGCGATACCTTCCCTGAGCCAGGGAAGAAATGAATATGTGTCCGGTTTATTGCTCATACAGTAATATTAACTTCGTTAGCCGGTAAAATTTGTAATGCACCTGTCATCTCAGGATTATTCATCACTTCGTTGGCAAGAAAATGCTCAGCCTCGCTGTGAGTATCGAAAGCAACATCGGGTTTGTATGGCTTATTGTTCATGGCATTGACAACCATAAAACTCCCTTCTCTGATGGTTACTTTTTTATCGAATGGCTGATGCTCCTTTCTAAAACGGTCGGACAACAGCGACCTGGATGCAGCATTGTTGTGCAGGAAAAGAGAGAACAAACTCGTAACACCTCGAATAAATCCATGGAAAACACGTTTAAACGCTGTATCAATAATAATTTCTTCATAGCGTACATGACGCACTACCGCTGTCGATGATCTGATGCTCCCGTTATCGGGTTTCAGATAAGCGCCTCCCTTGTATTTCTTAGTAGCCGGTTTGCTCAATAACTCACTGGGACCCATATCGAAGAACTGACCGGGCGCAAACGATTCTTTAGCATCTTTATCAAAACTGAAATTCCCTCCGTCAAACTTCAATTCAAATCTATTGGCATCGGCAGGTTTCTGATTACCCACTTTGTCGATCTTTTTATCGAGCAGAACAGCCCGCTGACTAATTTTGATCTGCCCCACCGGATGCATGATAATATCCGTTCCGCCTGCACTATTTTGAGCTTCCAGGTCGCGAAGGGTAACCAAAATACTTCCGTAGGGAGGAAGAACGGCCTGCCAGTTTTGACTGTTGTTAAATTCTTTTGCCAGAATTGGAATAACTTCAACCGGAGGCAGAGTCGTATTTTTACTTTCTCCCCACTTCTTATCAAACCTGGCCTTAAATGTGACAAACAGAATTTTAATTTTTCCATAACCTTTAGCTCTCCAGGGAGTCGGACCTTCAAGCGAGAATTTCGCAGTAATGGAAAACAGTCCGGCACCGAATACTTTCAGTGAAACCTTTCCGGAAATCTCTATTATGAAGTAGAAAGGATCGAATTGAAACAAAGCATCAAAGCCGAGATACCCTTCAATTCTGAACTCACTGAACTTGAACCAGATATCTATTTTAGAGCCGAACTGAACGGTGTTGGTTGTGATGGCAAAATATCCTTCCAGCCGGATTTTTCCCCAGGATTTATTGAGGATACTAATGGCAACCCGCCTGGGTACCGGGAAAGGAAGTGGCGGTGGAGAAAAGCGTGGATGAAAACCACCGACGCTGATAATGAAATCGGGATTGTCCCCCCAGGCCACCAGGACGCCCATTTCTCCCTCTATCGTGAAAGCAAGTATTCTTGAGTCGAAAAGAGAGGCAAAAAAGAAAGCCCGTTTCGTAGTAAAATCAACTGCCCCGATAAAATTCACCTGCAAAGCAAGAACGGCTTTATCCTCTTCCGGAAGAATACATTTTATGACGCCAAGAATGGCAATACGCTCAAGGTTTCCTCCATCATCGGTCTTTATTTCCAGTATAATCCCGACAGAAAGACTGATCAGGGCCGGCTGTCCCCATCCCAGCTTGATCATCGGCCCTATCAAAAAATGATTCTGTTCTATGGGGAAAAAGACTTTGATATCGCTGATGATCCTGGGCGCATTTTCAACAACATTGGTTGGAAATAAGATATTGGCAGTAGCCCCGCTTCTTACACCTTCTGCAAGAGGCGTAAGTTTTGCAGTACGATGAAGTCCCAGTAATCCGCCGGCTCCCAGAAAAACAAACCCCATGCCTATCTGGATAGTAAATTCGGCTGTTATTATTATTAAAAGAGAAAATCCGTCCGATCCATCGGGCATTTTGGTGGAAATTAGTCCTATAGCCTTCAGCGATAAAAAATCCTGAAATGTGAGTTCAAGAGCGCCTGCATATTCACCACGGTCATGGTCAAAGAAAAGATAACCGGCTCCTTTAACAACGGTGGCATCCACAGATAGTGCTACCCCATTGGGGGGCTTGAATCCGAAATCAATATCAACAGGGCCGGCATTACCTTTCCGGTTATCAGGAAAACCAAAACGTGCCTCTACCCCGATGTGATCAACCGCAGCAAACAAAGGTCCCATTTTAGCTGCAAAGGAACTCGATATTTCAAGTGGTAAAGCCTTACCATCGACTCCTAACCTGAAATACAATCCGGAAATATCAAGAGGTCCGAGAGATAAATGGACAGGGAGCTCTATTTCCAGCCCGCCGCTGCCTTTAAAATAAACACCTTGCTGCCCGGACCATCCGACAATTATGTCAAAATTGGAATTAAGCCCGTCTGATGGTAATATCTGAGATAAAAAGCCATCGGCACCTTCCGCTTTAAAACTGAAAACGCCTTTCAGGATGCCGGCTTCAACAAAAAAATCGAAGGTATTGCTGCCGGTCAGACCAATGCCCGAAGCCACATAAAGTTTTTCTGCTGTCAGGTCTGAGCCACCGGGCAGACTCAAAATAGTAATTTTGTTGGCTTCCTTTTCACTGAATGCAAAAATAAGTTTCAATTTGCCCGTGGAACTCCATCCGTCACTCCCTTCTGAAAATAAACCGGAAAGAATCTGCATTCCCTGATCGGGCCTTATTGATAAGACAATGCCATCCTGCAAATCAATTTCCGACTCCACTTCAAAAGCCAAACGATCGGTAAGGGGAAAAGTTAAATCCGCTGTTCCCCTAATAAAAGGTGAAAAGGCCATGCCTGCGTCCGTTGAACCGGCAGATGTTTCACGCAGTCCAAAAAGGGACAACCCGATATCGGTTTCATCGTTGCCAAGCCCTTTCAGCAAATGGACAACAACTTGCGGCAAGGGATTAACCCCTCCTGCAATTCCGGTAATTTTTTCCTCCACTTTCAAAGGAAGTTCACGTAGATAAGCCTCTCCTCCGAAAGCAATAATAAATTTGGCCAGATTGGTAAGGAACAATTCTAACTTAATGTGATCGGTACCCCAGCCATAAACCTCTTCAGCAATATTTAACGGATCACTGAAAATTTTAAGCAGCATCGGGTATTCAATCTTATATCTAAGATGCCCGGTCTGAAAATTATCCGTGTCTGCATCTTTCTTTTCGATCGAAATCACTCCTAATAGCTCAAGAGAAGCAAAAAGTGGATAATAACTGTTTTGCAGATATTTGATGATTAACATATCAATCAACCTGACAAAGAATTCCTCCTTGATCCTGGTCTTTAACAGATAATCATTCGTTACGCCGCTGATATCTGAAACAACATCTATGGAGTTATGAATATTTCTGAGCAAGGTACTTAATGCAGACAATAACCCGGCATAACGCTCAGCCATCAGCATGATATCATTTTGCTCTTCGGAGGTAGATTGTAAGATGTTTTTCAGCTTTTCCAGAACATCTTCAATTCCCGAAACAGCAATCCCAAGGTCTTCAACGCCAGGCGGAAGCTCCCATCCGAGACTATTAATTAGTAATCTGCCCTGCCGGGGGCCTGCCAGCCCGGTCTTTAAAGGGGCAAGTAACCTGGCAATCTCCCTGGTTAGTATGTCAATTGTTGAAGCTTCCATTTTTTGCTTTAGTTAGTGCGTGTCTATAAACTCGCAAAAAATTTTTACAGTAGGGTGTGTCTGTTCAGAAAGTGTCAATTACGGGAACCGGTATTTATCAAAAATCCAGATTAAACGAGTTCACCTCTGTCATCACTTCCAGTACACTAAAATTGTTCTGTGGAACACCGGCTTCCCGCAAAAAATCGTCCGGGTCTTCTTCGGCATTCCATTCCAAAATTTTTGAACTGCTATGTACAGGTGGATTACTGCTAAGACCGGCAAGTTTTGCAGCCGCTTTATCTTTCCAAAGCTTCAACCATCCCTGCGAAGGCCGGTTGGTAAGCTGTGAATCACTAACATTGGAGATACCCAGATGCTCTGACCATAAGTTGCGTCGCAAATCATCAGGGACTTCACTGCCAGGCTGGCCATCAACATTGTTGTAGATAACGGCATTGAGCTCAATGGCCCGCTCTTCTCTAACATCACGATTAGTGACAGGAGGGATAATATGCTGACTCAGATTAAGAGAAACACCATCCAGATTGGCACTGCCTATAGTAGCCCATTTATTATCTACAATGGCTACTTTCGAATGCACATAATTCCTGATAATTCTTTGTTGCGGGGTTGTTTCATGGCTCCACAGGGTATAAATGCCGATACGGTCGCGGGCATTAGCCGCCTGAAGTTGACGCAGAAGCTGACGAACCAGAGAACGCTGCCACCCCTGATAAAAAGGAATATCAACCGCATTATTGATGAGCATGATCACCTGTAGATCGGTATTCCTCAGCATGGCAAGAAACAACGCATCGGCAATTTTTCTTTCAGTAAAATATTGATTTTCAACATATATGAAGTCTTCGGCATTTTTTATTGCCCTCAGGTAGGCCTCCAGGATTCCTTTTTCACCCTCGGGCACAGAATATGGAGCATTCACAAAAAGGTTTCCCGGTAAAGTCCGGACAATCTGGACTGCGGCATTCGAAGAAGGTGCAGGTGCAATGGTCATTGGCTTTTCAGTCCCTCCCAAATGCAGCCAGTGCATATTAAAAGTATCCTGCAAATCCTGAATGGCCTCTCCCTTGATAGTCAGACTCACATCATGAACTGGAACTCTGATGGCATTGCGGGGAAATGTCATATCACCCCGCCGGGGATTATTGATGGTATGCGTGGGATCATCGTAATATTCCTGTAACAAAGGCGAGGCATTAATATGTCCGAAATTCCCGTCAATAATAAAAAACTTAGCATGCATAGGTGTATTGACGGGCCGGCTGAAGCCTCTGACCTCGATGGAATGATTGCTTTCGTCATCGAAAAATGACTCAACTCTTCCGGCAGTATCGGTCGGATAAGGAAATCCCATAAAATCATTGAGGCAGAACTGAACATCCACATCACGATTCCGGTTGGCATTCAGAAGTGCATCTTCAAGTCTTTGACCTCCTCCCGGCATCTGGTCGGGCTGAGAGGGAGAAGAAAAAGTTAAAAACAACTCTTCCACGTCAAAATATAATTGCAATGCAACAACAATATCGCCGGCACTGTTGACATCCTGCATCAAGGCCTCCCAGGCAATTTTATTGTCAATTCGGGGTGTAATCAGGTTTTGCGAAATTCTGACATGAATCCCTGTGAGAAGCGTCACCAACCAGCCTTCATAATCATTGCGTGGTATAGTAATATTCCCGAGTGCAAGAGTCGTGTCCGTGACATTTTCAAACTCATCGGACTGATAAATCAGACGAGCAACGCGGTCGAAAACACGGATACGTATATCGGGTTCGCTCTCAAGCCATCCGTAAGACCAGGAAGAATAACTGACAGAGAAATTACCATCACCGGAAGAAGTCGTTGTTCCCAGGACTACATCATCATCAAGCGCTTCAACATCATAAACAACAACAATCAATCCGCCAATGCCATTTCCTTCGGTATTGACCAAGCGGCCGGAGACACCAGTATTTGCCATAACAATAAATCGTTAGATTTTTAGATATAAGATACAAGATGATTCTTATATCGTTGAAAATCTGCATTTTATTAAACAATACCCTTTGGCCACAAACAATTGATTTACAGTATATTGCAAAAGTTTAACGGACAATTGGATATACTACAATTTTAATAAACCTCTTTAAACGCAAAGAATTGATTTGCAAGGGATCGCAAGGCTTAACAGAGTATTTACATAACATACATGAGCCCGTTCAAAAAAGCATCTTTGTTGCCAAACTCTGTGTTGTTTTAAATTTTTGCAACCTCATTAACAACGAGTTAACTCCGGAACAAAAATTTAAAACGCCTTGATTTTGACAAAAATATGCTTTTTATACCGCACTCATACATAAATTACAACCCCCGATAAAACAGGTCGATTACCAGAAAATAAAAAAGTGGAAAAGCGTTTTCCAGAAAGAAACTCGGCAGCTTTCAATGCAGTTTGTATTGAATATATGGCCCTCAAATATTCACTACATCAATTAACTACAGTGGGTCAAACCGGCATTCGGTGCCGGTTAAATCAATGGGTCCCCTTTAATGTTCAATATTTCCGCAACCCAGGTAATTGTTGAGGATAATATCCTATAAATGAGAATGTATAATTGAAAGACAATTTACAACAATTGTTTTATTAATGGCAAGCGTTTTTTTCAGAAAATTGCAACAAGAAAGTTCTGCCGTCCAACGCGTAATGAAGATACTTTTTAAGAATCTGCTAAAATTCCATTTTCAAAAACACAAGAGGTGTGAATTCCACTGCCTCCGCATCGATATAAGCTGTATTCAACTGATCCAGCGGAATCCGCTCAAAACTTGAATATTTTACATTGTAATTATCCAATGCATTTAACAGAGAGATGCCAGCTTCCCCTTTAAAATTCTGAAAAGGAAAACGATAAACCAGCGCTAAATCCAGCCTTGAATAATCAGGTTCTGTATATTTTTCACTGATATAATTGGCATACAAGGGAAAGCCTGAACCAAAAACGAAGGTTGCCGAAAAGTGGAAATTTTTCAGGAAATGCACCAGACCCGTCAACTTCAACTCATGACGCTGATCATGAGGTGCCCGGCGATATTCCTGTTCAGGGAAGTATGGAAAAAGTTCCTCTGCTCTTCCAAGCGAATAAGAAGTCCAGAACGTATGCCCCTTAAAATCCTTCTTGATAAAAAGATCGATCCCATAGCTCCGTCCTTTGCCCGAATAAACGGATTCATCTCCGGTGGCCAGGCGGACATATCTGGTAAAACCGTTTACCGTTTTATAATATCCGTCAAGACTAATCATCAGCTCGTTCCCCGACCAGGTAGCACCAGCCACCCAGTGCTGTGATTTTAGCACAGGCACCTCATCTTCATCGGCCAGCGACCAGCTATATCGAAAATTTCCTGTTTCGTCGAACAAAGAGCTTTTTATTAGAAACTGATGGTAATGTCCCCATGCAGCATTCAGTTTTATTCCTGCCGGATGCTCCCATTTTACCCTGAGCCTCGGATCAAAATGAGTGGAATTGGTAAAAAAAGAATGATTGATTCGAAGCCCGGCTGTTAAATCAAATCCAGAGCCTAAAGTAATTCTGTCCTGGACAAAACCGGCCAAACGGTTTCCTTCCCCGGTCATAGATAAATATTCTACGCCCGACGAATCTTCTCTAAGATCGATATTATTCCTGATCCATGCTATCCCTGCACCTGGTTGATGAGACCGGTTCCCGGTAAAAATGTACTGATAATCGGCTGACATTTCTCCCACAACTGTTCTGGAACGATTATCTAAGCCCTGAAATGTTCTGTTAAACCTCAGATTCTCCAAATAGCGGCTTATGCTGTAATCCGATTGAAGAGCCGACCAGGCAATTTTCAAGTGAGAGCGATCACCATTGTTCAGGTTTTCTCCCCAAAAAAGAGACGCACCTCCTTGTTTATTATCTTCAGAAGTTTCCTGAAAAATAATATTACGCTGCCGCTCCTGACGCGCGGTATACGAAAAATTATCAGCAGCACCCATCATGCTTACATAGAACAAGCTTCCGTCATCTCCAAACCATGAATATTTTGCATTGACATCCCGGAAAGCATAATCGGGCTCAACATCTATCCTGTAACGTAAATTTTCAGACGCGTTCACCGATGACAGAGGCACATCATCCTCATCAAACAGGTTATAGTAGGTGTGCCGGGTTGCCAGTACAAGTGAAGATTGGTGTGAAACAGGCACCTCCAACATACCATTCAGGGTTTGATTATTAACAAAAAGATGAACATCGGTATTTGACCTGTGCCCGGTATTACCGGTAATACTGACCAAACCTCCTACCACATCTTCTTTTGAGGCATCATATCCACCCTTAAATACTTCCACATCCTTGGCCAAAAAAGGATTTACAGCACTAATATTGTCGTTAAAATTTTTAAGACCCCAAATTGTAAAACCGTCGAAAGTGACGCGACTTGTCCCCTCATAACTACCCCAGATAATCAGGTCGTTGGGCTGTTCACCGGCAGCAACTATTCCGGGTTGTAACCGCAACAGGTTGAATACGGCATTGTCTCCATTGCCAGGCAGGTAACCTGAAATGTAAGAATTCAATTTAATGAGTCCCGGGGCTTCCCCCATCTGCACCGAACGCTCCACCCGGTTATCCTTCACCACAATCTCCGGCAGATCATAAACCGACGGTGTCAGATAAAGTGTATGAAACCGGCCTGCGCTTAAAGTTGTGTCCAAAACAAAGCACCCCAGATGGGATGCTTTTACTTTTAAACAACGAATCATTGAAGGTAGTATAACTGAAAGCCCCTTTCAGGTCGGTCACCAAAGGATGATCGTCGATAAGCACGTGAGAAAAAGGGAGCGGTTCACCACTCGATCTTTCAAGAACCTGACCTTTAACAAGATATTCCTTCCGTCGGGGTGAAATCTCCACCGGAAAAATAACGAACACCTCTCCGGTTATTTCATAACTAAGCGGAAGACCGGCAAGAAGAGCTTCAACAAGAGTTTCAGGAGATGAGAACGTCTCATCAATGGTAATCGAATACCCGGAAAGGAGTCCGTCATCAAAAGAAAAATGCAGATCATAACGTTCACGAAGCTCGACCAGCAATTTATTCAGCGGCCGTTCTTTGCAGCTCACTTCGTATGGCTGGCCTTTAAGAACAAAAGGTATGAGCAAAAGAAAAACAAGTAAAAAACCGGTTTTCTGTAACACAATTACTTCTTTACAATCAAATAACCATTTTCAGTTTTTTCAAAGGTTAGTCCGTAAGGTCTGCAAACAGTTTTCAAAACCTGTTCCACAGGTTGGTTCCTTGTAAAATTACCCGTATAAAGATACGAATATTCACTGTCAATTTTTATTTCAACCGCATATTGCCGTTCAATCTCTCCGAAAACCAGATCAAGCGGGGTTGCTGTAAAAACAAACATGTTGTTCATCCACGATACCGGCATCCCGGCATCTTTCAGTCTGGACAGCCGAAGTGAACCGTCACTGTTCAGACTTGCCTGTTCGTGGGGCAGTATATCGAGCGAATGACCGCTGACGCGAGAAACTACCCTGACTTTACCGGTATAACAAGTAACCTGGTAATGATTATTTCTGGCATAAATATTAAAACTGGTTCCCAGTACTGTTGTTTTACCATGAGAGGAGATCACTTCAAACTTTTCCCCCTTTTCTACTTCAAAGAAAGCTTCTCCTTCCAATGTTACTTCCCTTTCAAGTATCCACCAAAAGGGATGATACGCCACTCTTGTACCGGCATTGAGTGTTACTTGCGAACCATCGGGCAATGTTGTGGCAAGGTGCTTTCCGTGCACTGCAACAATCTCTTCTGAATACAGCCGCATAAAAGCAATTACTCCCACCAGAACGACAACCGAGGCAGCCAACGAAAGCCAAATTCTTCCTGATGACAAATATCTCAGTGGAATATCCTCTTTATCGGAATCGATGGACTCCGATAATTCATTCCACACATCCTGATGCGACTTCCGGTAAGTCATATCAAGACCAGGAAGATTGCGGAGCATCTGCTCCATGTCATTTCGGCCAATATTTTTACTGCTTCTCATCCGAATAAAATCTGTTTGTTCAAGGCGATATAAAACTCATCCCGATTACCCGGGGTTTGTTTCTTCTGCCATCAAAGCATCTTTTAACATACGTAACGCTTTGCTCATCCGTTTTTCCACGGCTTTAACACTTAATCCAAGTCGCTCGGCAATTTCGCGGTTCTTTAACTCTTCAGTACGACTCATCAAAAAAACTACGCGCCAATTTTCAGGCATTTCGTTCAATACTTGTTGATATTTCTTTTTCAGTTCCGAATAGTTCAGCTCATCTTCAGGTGAACGGGATGTTTCATTCGAAAAATTCTGTTTAAAAGCAAACTCTTTTTCAACTCTGGAATGCCGGTATCTGGAGATAAAGATGTCGTGTCCCATCTTGTAGAGCAACTTTCGAATAGCTACTTCATCGCCCCCGGGCTGTTTTTCCCAGAGTTTCAGAAAGCAATCCTGTGCTATATCGGTGGCCAGCTCCTTATTGCCAGACCGGTAATAAAGATAATTCCGAAGGGAATCGAAATTGTTATCAAACAAAAATTTAAAAAACTCTTTTGTCACCTGGAGAAATCTTGATCGTAGCACAAAGATACAAAAATAAGTCCGGAGCATGTCAGCCCCGGACGTATTGCTTTCTTACTGTCCCGACTGATTTCGGTTGGATATCCGTTCTCTTATTCGTTGACCAATAACAAATTCTTTTTCTCCGTTTGCCCACCTGAAAGTTCCGTTATTGTCACAGGTACCATCGCCATAATCGACTGTTCCGAATGCTTGTCCGTTAGCCGAATAAACAACCTCACCGCTGACGATAAACCGGCAGCCTCCCCGCTTCTGTAATTGCCGGGTTATTTCACGGCGATATTCATTGCCATCGGAATCTGTACATAAACCAAACCCGGATATTGTCATTACATCATCTGCAAAATAGAATGGTGTACCCATACCTTGTTCCCAGGTACGTGTAATTTCGGCATAGCACTCAACTTCGGTTCCATCAGGCAATGTTATTACCAGGTCGCGGATAATATGTACTTCCCGACCATCTGTCACACTTATAACAGTTTTTTCAATGGTTCCGTTGATCATTAATGAGTCGACGCTAAAATCAGTAAAAGTTACTGTTCGCACGGCCCCTTCTGTATTCATCGGAGCCGATACAACAATTTCTATAATTCCGCTAAGAATACGGCCATTGATCAACTCTGTTTCCTCTCCGTAATCGAGCGTTACAGTGCGGGGGAAATCACCGTCAGTCCAATCAACGGCTACATCCGGCATATTCCCAAGCCGATAGCGTTCCCGCAATTGTTCCCTGAAAGTAGTGCCCGATTTAAGCTGATCATCCATCAGAGCATCGGCGCTCAGTTCGTCAATGATTGTAGTAGTTCCCGTGTACAGGTCAACCTCATAATCTGCTGATTCAACGGCATCTTCAACAGCTGCATCGGTTGTCACAACCGATTCCACGGTTACATTAAAATCCGGAGTTGTATAATCGGTAGCCGGCACTACCTCATCTTCGTTACAGGCTGTAAATAATACTGCGGTACCAAAAGCCAAACTAATAACTAACTTTTTCATAACTCAAAATTTTTAAGTTTGTGTTTATACAGATACCGCATGAGATAGAATTTACCCTACCTCAAAAATGTTTTTTTAAGGGAAGTAGGAAATAAAAAGCCGAACCTTTACCCAACTCTGACTCAATCCAAATTTTACCGCCCAGTAGCTCCACATAGGCTTTAGAAATGGAGAGTCCCAGTCCGGCCCCCTCATACCCGCTTGAGAAACCACTGTCAACCTGAATGAACCGCTCGAGAATAGCGTGTTGATTTTCTTTACTGATGCCTATTCCTGTGTCTTTTACAAAAAATTCAACATTTTCTCCCCTGATGAAATAACCGAATTGAATGGCACCTTCCTCAGTAAACTTGATGGCATTTTTGATCAGATTGGTTAATATGGCATATACCTTTTCCTTATCTGTCATTATTGCACACTCAGAATCTTTAAGCGACTTTACAACAGTAAGCTCAAGGTTTTTTTGTCTGGTTTCGGCCTCAAAAAAACGAAATAAAAAGTCAAGCTGCTCATTAATATTGGTCTCCTCATACTTAACGCTCATCTGTCCCGATTCAATCTTTGAAATATTAATCAGGTCGTTAATAATGTTAAGTAACCGATTCCCGCTTTTTCGGATGATACCGATATATTCGTTTCTTTCATCTTCTGAAAGATCAGGGTCCTTCAGCAAATCGGCAAATCCCATAATTCCATTCATAGGAGTTCGTATTTCATGGCTCATATTGGCCAGAAAAGCCGACTTCAGACGGTCAGATTCTTCGGCCCGCTCCTTGGCAATCACCAATTCCCTGTCTGCCTTCTTACGTTTCGAAATATCAATCCAATATCCGATTAATTCAACAGGTTCGCCATTTTCGGTATACACAATTTTTGTTTCATCAAGTACCCAGATATATTTTCCGTTCTTGCATTTAAAACGATATTCCATGATATGATGCCCGCTGCGAAAAACACGAGGGATTTCCTTTTTGATCTTTTCACGGTCTTCCGGATGAATATGGTTGGTCCAGAATCCGTCATTTCTAAGAAAGTCGGCGGGGTCATGCCCTGTCAGATTAGTAACATTCTCACTGATAAAAGTCCAGTTCCATGGTTCTTCGACTTCTGATGTGTAAATAACAGCAGGATTGGATGACAGTAAATGCTTCATCCGCTTTTCGCTTTTCTGAAGTGCCTCCTGTGCTTTCATTCTGTCAGTGATGTCCTCATGCATGAGTACAATATACTCCAGTTCTCCGGTTGACAAAAAGACCGGAAATAAAACAGAGCCAATGCAAATCGGATTATTCGGATATTTGGGGTCGGAAAGATGGGCATTGTACCAGATTGGCGGAATTTGAACCACCTCCCCTTTTAATGAACGCAATAACATATCATAAAATTCCTGTTGTTTTATTTGAGGATCGTCAAAGATAGACCATCCCTTATCGGGCTCTGTTTTAAAAAGCTCTAAAAAGGCTTTATTTGCTCTGACATGATGTCCCCGGGGGTTCAATATCTGGATACTGTAAGGGTTAAATTCAATAATCCGGTCAAGGACTTCGGCCATTTTGCGTGTCTCAGCCTGAAAGGTACGAACCTCAGTAATGTCCTGTGTTATACCAACTACTTCCACAATTCTTCCATCGCTTCTAATTTGAGAGGGGATCAGTTTAACTGAAAAATAGCGATTATCGAGCAAGAATTCCCTGTATTCCGCAAATTCTCCACCGAATGCCTTCTTGTAGTATGGTTCTATTCTTCTATAAGCTTCGTCTCCTATTATCTGCCTGACGGTCTTCCCTTTTACCTGATCTGTTCTTATACCATACTCTCTGGCAATCTCTCCCTCGCTGAACAAAAGAATAAATTCTCCCTTATCATTTTTTCCGCAACGAAAAATATGACCATCCAGGGTATCTATGATATCAAAAAGTTCTTTTTCTTTTTGCTGAGCATCGGCAAGTTTTTTTTCAAGATAGAGAATTTTCTTTTGCTCTTCGTTTAATTGCTCCCGGGTTGCCATGAGATTGGTTTTAGGGTGATAAAAAGTTGTGTATCTCTTCTACGAATATTTCCTCCTGTTCATAAATTTCCATATAACCGGACTGAACTGTTTTTGAAGGAATTCCGCTTTCTTCTAACAAATTACAAATCTTCTTTGTCTTTTGCCACATTACAGGGCAGTTTTTAAAAGAAAAGGCTATTACTGCATCAACACCGTAGTTATTTACCTTATTCATAATTTTTTGAAAATAAAACTCCTCAACACAAGAAGTTGACGTAATATCAATACTCTCCAAAATGTATTTCAAAGCCTTATCCGGAAAAGCATCATTTTCCCCAAGCAGACCAGCAAAATGGTCAAAATCATAATCGATATTTGTAATGCCCATATCAATTTCCTCACAAACAATCAGTGCATTACACTTCTCTATAAGCCGGTAAATTTCACCGAAGGGGGGCATAATACGGGGAGAGATCAGCATTACCCGTTTTTTCGTTCCGTTGGGATTGTACCCCTTATTATTTTTGACATTCTCTTCCAGCTCCCGGCGCAGCTTTTTAAGTACATGAAGCAATTTCTCAGGTTCTTCAACCAAAGCAAGCTGCTGTATCCACAAACCGTTTTTACCGTTAAGGGGCGGATTTGAGTGCCTTCGCAAAGAAAAAATAGCTTTGTATTCATGCCGAATGTCTGAAAACAAACGGGCATATTTGAGTAGTCTTTTATTATCAAAACCCTTACTGCCAGTTATTTTAGCCACCCACTTCTTTAATCCATTCACATCTACATTCAATTTACCATATTTCTCATTGGTCTCCAGACAATACAATTCAAACTCATCGGATATCTGAGGAATAATATCGGCAGCTTTTTTAACTGTCGGGCACATATCAGAAGCCAGAACATGGTCGGCAAGATTAAAGAATACACACATTCCGGTTTTAAGAAATCCGATCATTGACCTGGTAACAGAGCACATTCCTTTTGTGAACTCATCGGCATAGGGTTCCACTTCTCCTGCCCCCATACAAACGCTTACCGGTACGAAATTGCCCAAACCGTAAACAACCTCAGGTGGAATGGAATTACAAAGCAATGCCATCACATGATTGCCTTCTCTCCGGTAGTTATACAGATCTTTCACGCGCTGTCCGTGCATCCCGTTCATCATTTCGTCGATCAATTTCATGGTTTGCGGACGTTCTTTTTCTGCGGCTATCTCAGAAGCAAAACGTAATAGTTTATTTTTCATCGCCGCATTAAGCTTCATTTGTTCTGTTCGGGGAAGAAATCTTGCTTTGTTCTTGTTGAAGGCAACTTTGGATATAATATCTGCTTTTTCAAAATTTTTCATCTCACCAGGGTTTGCTGAATAACACTTAAATAATCACTGCTGTCCGACAAATTTAGTGTCTGTTCAGAAAGTGTCATTTACAAGGCTTGCGAAGTCCGAAAATACAGAGTTTACTCATCGTAAATGAGTAATTTTCCGACAAGCGTAACACAGTAAATGGCACTCTATGGACAGACACTAATTAATTGTTTGTAAAACAAAACAAACGACAACTATCTCATATTAAAAACTTTGCATCATTGCGTCTCTGTGTTTAGGCTTTTTTAACTTACTATTGGAACTTTATGACTGGACTCTAATCAGTTTTCTCTGACCAACAGGAGGCATCTCATCGGGATCAATTAAAACGTCAATAACCACCGGACAATTACAGTCGAAGGCCTGATCCAGAACTTCTCTCAACTGGTCAGGGTGGTCAACCCGAAAGCCCTTTAGCCCATAGCCACGGGCAATTAGGGAAAAGTCTGTTTTGTTTAATTTGGTACCTGTAGTTCTGGAATAGATTTTTTTATTAGAGAAATCCGGCATCCCGTAACGTTCGTCATTAAAGACAATCCATATAACCGGAATATTATATTGTGCGGTGGTCGCCACTTCGTTGCCCCCCATAAGAAAAGAACCGTCGCCGCAAATACAAACCACAGGGTTATCAGGATTGCTTAGTTTTATACCGATGGCCGAGCTGATAGATGCTCCCATTGCCCCCAGGCTCAAAGTAGGGAAAAAGTTACCCTTCTGTCCAATGGGCAAATAATGAATAGCCCAGGCCCAGTGGGAGCTCGAATCGGCAAGAAAAAAGGTATTATCCGGCGCTTTTTCTCCAATTTCGGCCAGTAATCGCTGAGGTTTAAGTGGCACACTGTTATCCTTCATTTTCAGGGGATCAATCAGCCTGCCCTTCTCTTTAATCAAAGCAGTCACTTCTCTTCCTGAAATTTTAACATCAATATTGTTCTTTTCGAGCGCTTTAAACAACTGTTCGGTAAGTGACTTAGCATCACCAACTAAACCCAGTTCAACAGGATAATTTTTTCCTATCTCGCGACTGTCGATATCGATTTGGATAATTTTTTTGTTTTTCAAAAAACGTTCATCCCAACCATAGGTTGAGAACTCACCAAAACTGGTTCCAATGGCAATAAGCAAATCCGATTTATTGAAGATATATTCTGAAGCGACCGGATGACCGCAAATTCCGACCACTCCCAGATAATAAGGATGATCGGCCGGAATGGCTCCTTTGCCCTGAATGGTTGTAGCAACCGGTATCTCAAAGCGCCTGGCAATTTGAATTACCGCTTTACGGGCACCTGAAAAAACTGCACCCCACCCTGCCAGAAGGACCGGTCTTTGCGCTTTGTTTATAAGGTTAACGGCTTGTCTCATTCCGGGCACCTCACTATATAGATCACTTATCGGGAAAGTACTCTTTTTGGTCTGAAACTCGTACTCTACGACAGCCAACTGAACATCGAATGGAATATTAACGTGGACCGGCCCCATACGTCCCGAGATGGCACTTCTGATGGCATACCTGATAATTTCTGGAGCTTTCAGGGGGTTTATGAGCGAAAAACTTTCTTTGGTAATGGCTCTGAAAAAATCGACTGTATCAATGGTTTGACCAAATCCTGTAGATTCCTGAAATGCTCCTTTCCCAAAATCGGCTGTAGAAACTTGTCCGGTAATAACCAGCAAAGGAACTGAATTCATATAGGCTGTTGCCACCCCTGTAGCCAGGTTCGTGGAGCCACCCCCGGTGGAGCCGCAACAAACACCTATCTTACCACTACCCTGAGCAAATCCGTAAGCCATAAGTGCGGCCCCTGACTCATGTCTGGCAGCTATAAATTCTAATTTGTCATAATCGAGTGTTGCATCCAGAAGCGGAGCAATAGTCTTTCCTGTTACACCAAATAAATAATCAACCCCCTCATTGATAAGTTCTTCGGCAATGACATTAACAACGCGTTTCTTCATATTAAAAATTAAAGGTTATTTACCGGGCAAAAACAATAATATGGGCGCTTCCCTGTATTATTGTTCCCGGAAGATTATAAAAACACCTTTAACCCTTTAGCTGAAAATCCTATGAGTCTACTCCTAAAAATCTCTTTTAGGAAAAGGCTCATCCTTTACAGAATTCAATATATGAAAAGTTAATGAAACCAGCAATTTTTCTCTTACTTCTTCAAAACATTCTCGAATTCCTCCCACAAGTTGTCATTTCGCGGAACGGGCGCTTCAATCACAACCTGTTCATTTTTTACGGGATGTACAAATTCAATACGTCTTGCGTGCAAAGAAATGCCACCATTCGGATTGGAACGGGGAAAGCCATATTTCAGATCGCCCTTAATCGGGCAGCCAATTTTGGCCAACTGACTACGTATTTGGTGGTGACGGCCGGTTTTCAAATCCACCTCGAGAAGATGATAATTGGCCGAACTCGAAATTAACCTGTAATGCAGAATGCCTTCTTTAGAACCGGGCCGCATTTTGGGTAAAGCATACGACTTGTTTTTATTGCTGTCTTTCAGCATAAAATGTCTTAGTTCCCCCTGGTCTTCCGGCGGAATTTCTTTAACAATGGCCCAGTATACCTTTTTCACATCCTTTTCCTGGAACATTTTGTTCATTCGGCTCAATCCTTTACTGGTACGGGCAAATAAGACCACTCCGCTGACAGGACGATCGAGTCTGTGAACAACGCCCAGAAAGACATCACCCGGCTTGTTATATTTCTTTTTCAGGTAGGCTTTCACTTTTTCACTTAGAGGCTCGTCTCCTGTTTCATCGCCCTGGACCAGGTCCGAACCGGTTTTATTGACGGCTATCAAATGATTGTCTTCGTATAATATCTCTAAATCCATATCTGTGTTGTTAATTAGTGTCTGTCCATAAAGTGCCATTTGCTGTGTTACGTTCGCCGCGTTAGCGGAACGCCACCGATAAACTCATGAGTAAGAACCATCTGAAAGAAAGGGGAATGAATCAATACTGCTCTCTCTCATTGGGAAAATCTCCCGATTTCACATCTTCGATATAGCTCCCTACAGCACCCGATATCTCGGCAAAAAGATTGTGGTACCGTCGCAGGAACCGTGGAGAAAATGCCTGGTTTATACCCAGCATATCGTGAAGAACCAGAACCTGACCATCCACCTGGTTTCCGGCTCCAATACCGATCACCGGAATTTTCAACCCGGAAGCTACCTTTCCGGCAAGTTTGGCGGGAATTTTTTCCAAAACCACCCCGAAACATCCGGTTTCTTCCAAAAGATGCGCATCTTCAACAAGCTTTTTGGCCTCTTCTTCCTGACGGGCACGGACAGTATAAGTCCCGAACTTATGAATCGACTGTGGTGTTAGTCCCAGATGACCCATCACAGGAATTCCGGCTGAAAGTATCCGTTTCACCGATTCGATAATTTCAACACCCCCCTCAAGCTTTACAGCATCGGCCGCCGTCTCCTTCATGATACGAATGGCTGATTGCAATGCTTCACGACTGTTTCCCTGATATGATCCAAATGGCATGTCAACTACCACAAGAGCGGTCTTCACGCCACGAACAACAGATGCCCCGTGATATATCATTTGATCGAGAGTGATGGGAAGCGTAGTTTCCCAACCCGCCATAACATTCGATGCCGAATCACCTACCAGAACAACATCAATCCCGGCCTGATCCACAATATTAGCCAGGGAATAATCGTAAGCAGTGAGCATCGATATCTTCTCACCTTTCATTTTCATCTCACTCAAAACGTGAGTGGTCACTTTTTTCGGTCTTTCATTTGCAGCAGACATATTTCATCTTTTTTATATCCAAATGGCAAAGTTACCACTTTTCCTGAGGACACAATTTTATTGATGACCAGATTTGCAACAGATCGTTGAATTTATGGATATTGAGTTTAGGTAAATTTTGATTTTTCAATATCTAATGGAAGTCGGATATAAGGTCTTATTGGTTTAGATCATAATCGAGGCAAATTATTATTTTTGTGGCTACATTTGTTGTTCATGACTCAAATAGGAAAAATAAACCGGCTACCGGTACTGGAAATTTCTCAGTTCGGTGCATTTCTCGACGGTGAAAACCTCGGAAAAATACTGCTTCCCAAACGTTATGTCTCCGGGGAGCTAAAAATTGGCGATGAGATCAATGTATTCATTTATCTTGACTCCGACGACCGGCTTGTAGCCACAACGGAAAGGCCAAAGGTGATGATCAATCAGTTTGCCTGGCTCAGGGTAGCCTCCGTTACCAATATTGGGGCTTTTCTTGATTGGGGGCTTCCAAAAGATTTACTTGTTCCTTTCAGAGAACAAAAGCAAAAAATGCAGGAAGGTACAAGCCATATTGTTTATGTTTACCTCGACGATGCTACTAAAAGAATCGTTGCATCGGCTAAGATCGAAAAATTTCTGGATAATGTTTCCCCCAATTACAAGCCCGGGGAAAAAGTTGAGCTTCTTATAGTCGGACCTACGGATTTGGGATACAAATCCATTATTAACCACGCGCATACAGGATTAATCTATAGCAACGAAATAAAAAGCCCTTTAAAAGCAGGACAAAAAACCACAGGGTACATAAAACGAATCCGGGAGGACGAAAAAATAGATATTTCTCTTGATGCCCTGGGATTAAATGCTATTGAAAACAATTCGCAGAAACTGCTTACCGAAATGGCTCAAAACAATGGCTTTTTGCCATTAACCGACAAATCGGCAGCTGAAGAAATTAAACTTACACTGGGAATGAGTAAAAAGGCTTTCAAAAAAGCGGCGGGAATGCTCTATAAAAAAAGAAAAATTATTATGGAAGAGGATGGCATTCGTCTCATTCGATAGCTCTCTTTTTCAGCTCAACCATGACAGGTAAATGATCGCTAAATCCGCCCAGATAATTGTATCCGGCATAGGTTCTGAATGGTCTGCTTCCTGGAAAATCGGGATCATCTTCAAGAAGAAACGGAGCAGTTACAATATGCATCACCGAATCTGTAACTGCATAACTGTTGTTGAGTGGTTTCAGTAATGATTCCGAAACTAATACCTGATCAAAACAACTCCATTCGTGCCGATGTTTTATAGTACCGGGAACATCGCCGTCAATATTATAAGCAAGATTCACAAGTCCCTCCCGATTCTCCGAAGGTTTCCGGCTTATCAGTCTCATGCTTTCATTCCACGGATTATCGTTGAAATCGCCCATCACAATTATTTTGGACCCGGCCGCATCAGAAAGGATGGAATCACAAATATTCTTCAATGTTTTGGCTGCGATCAAGCGCTTTGATCGGGTTGTGCCCTCGCCACCCCATCGTGACGGCCAGTGATTAACCATGATATGCAACGTATCGTTATTGTCAAGCACGCCACTAACGTAAAGAATATCCCGGGTAGGACGAGAATTCTCCGGCATCTCAACAGCAAGGGGAAAAGCATCCAGCACGCTAAAACGATCCTGGCGGTATAGTAGAGCTACATCGATTCCCCGGCGATCGGGTGACTCAAAATGAATAACCGAATATTTAAACCGATCCAGTCCTGTATCCCAGATCAACCCATCCAAAACCTTGCGGTCTTCTACTTCGCATAATCCCACGAGAACCGGAGGATTCCATTTTCCGGAAAATAAAATGACCCTTGAGATGTTGACCTGTTTCTCACTTTTTCTGCTATGCGTCCAGTGACGCGGGCCATCAGGCAAAAACTCATCATCGAGTTTTCCTTCATTCTTAGCAGGATTAAAAAGATTTTCCACATTATAAAAAAGGATGTTTGCTGTTTCAGGAGTCTGGGAAAAAATGGTTCCACATGCCAAACAGAAGTAGAGAAAAAATAATAATAAGAAGCGGGTCATTTTTTAGGGATTAGAATTAACGGTTTATTTTCCCTTCTTTATGAACAGACACCAGTTACTGCTTATCAATTCTCTCATAAGCGCCAAGGTCCGGTGCCTTATCCCTGGTACGGGAGTTGCCGAGAATATCTTCGGGATAATCTCGTCCCACGTCCCATGCACCTGCATCGCGAGCTACAGAAACGGAATCAAGTTGATAATTATACTTATTAATATCGATAAAAGCCGGCTCTTCATTAAAGAGAACACCCTCACCAAATGCATGAGACCAGGCTGTTTTTGCTTCCTCTCTCACTTTCAGAAGCGTATGATCAAAATTAACATTGATCCATTCAGCAAAATCTTTATTCTCATCAATCTTGAAATCAAGCTTTAGTTCATTGTCGTTTCGTCCGTAAACGATGCAGTTGTAAAAATTAGCAGCGTTGAGTGTATAAGGCCATTCTTTACCATTGGCATCGGTATAATAGTTGGAAATAACCAGAGCCGGTGTACTACGATAATTCCACGTAAAATAATTGGCAATGGTGCAATGATAAAATTTATAGTCCCCTCCTACCGTTAATGCCACCGAAGCACTACCGCAATCACCAAAAACCGAATTGGATGCAACTATAGAAGAATTCTGAGCAATAAGCCCCTGTGATGCAATATGCTCAATTCTGACATTGTTGAGATACAGCGGGGGATGTTCCTCCTCAATGCCAACCGAATCAACAACAAGCCCCATCGTGCTATTGCTGATGACGGCATTATTAATCACATGATCCCTGCTGCCCGGCATCAATTGAATGTATCCCCATTGACCGGGTTTATCCTTGTACCACTCATCAAGCCTGTCGCTGGTAAAAGTAACAGGCTCATCCACTTCACCATTAACCTGCAATGAACCAAACACTATCAGAGAGGCATCCTTATGGAAATGCAATCTTGTTCCCGGCTCAATAGTCAAAGTTTCCGTAGTATCTACTACAACCCAGTCGTATATCAGATAAGGCTTGTCTTTGGTAAAGGTCTGCGTTTTAAGCGTCTCTTTTCTTAACGGAATCACGTTTTGCCCGTAAGCCAGTAAATGTATGGTGTAAATTTGATCACGTGTATAAAAAAAGATGGAATCGGATACAACAAATGGCGAATTTTCTGAAGTAGGATTTACATTTACTTCAACAAAAACAAACAAGCTGTCGTTTCCGCGAACCGGAACATCATGAACCATACTTCCGGCTGTTCCGTTTACATTAAGAATAAAATCCGAATCATCGCCACCCACAAGTTCAACAGCATCAATTATCACATCTTCCTGTACCGGGTTATAAACCCTGAAGTTCTGAGTAGTAGACCCGATTGAAGTAAAAACCGTGTCAAAGGCCACTGTATCGGTGCTGAAACTTAATTCCTGACTGCTTCCCCGGAAAACATACTCTCTTTCACACCCCCAAAAAAGAGTGAAAGAAAGAAAAAAGAGTATTATGGAAAAGCGGAAAGACATATAAAATTTATTAGCCCCTTGATTTCAATTACTTAAAATAATCTAAAATTTTTATTTTGCATTCTCTTACACACCTGCAAAATAAGCAAGTATTCCTGAAAACACAAAGGTTTTTTTATTAAAGACCAACTATTTTTTACAAATATTAACAATGAAATTGTACGTTTGTTTTATATTTAAGTTTCAAAATGTGATTTTTTTCAAAGAACAAACGTGTAATTAGTGCGTGTCTATAAATTAGCAAAAAATTTTTACACTATGTGTGTCTGTTCAGAAAGTGCCAGTTGCAAGGCTTGCGAAGCCGACAAAAACGGAGTTTACTCTTCGTAAATGAGTTTTTTGGCGGCGAGCGTAACACAGCAAATGGTACTTTATGAACAGCCACGAATTATTAATACAGCAACTTAATCAATAAAAGCCAAAGAAAACATCCCATTTTAACCAAAATTTCCTCATGTCAACAACAAAAACCACGCCTGAAGATTTCGACAATTTTTTTTCAGGGAAACCATACACCTTCGATAAGGTGGTTCGTATGCTCATTGCAGGGCTAATTATTACCGGACTGGTTCTTTTGGTCCGTTATTTAAGCAACGTACTTATTCCTTTTTTTATTGCAGTTTTGCTTGCCTATCTGATTGATCCTCTGGTTTGTTTTGTGCAAAGAAAAATGCGTGTAAAACACCGCGGTACTTCGGTAATTTTGTCGCTACTGTTTCTGTCTCTGATTGTTTCACTTATATTGTGGTGGCTGGTACCACAATTTATCACAGAAATGCAAAAAATGGCGCAATTGGTAAAATCGTATCTCCAGAATACCTCATATCAGGATATTTTACCTCCCGCCATCGATCAGTGGCTACGTGACCTGCTGGCTCAGCAGGACCTTCAGAAACTGATCAATACATCAGACATCACTGAAACGCTTAAGGATATATCGAAACCGATATTGAAAATATTTTCAGGATCGCTGAGCATTTTATTCGGGACGCTGGGCTTACTGATTATTATTCTGTATCTGGTTTTTATCCTTATCGACTATCCAAAACTGGAATCCTCGTGGCCAAAACTCATTCCTGCCAAAATCAGACCCCTGGCAGAAGAAATTGCCGAAGACCTGAAACTTAACATGCGTATCTACTTCAGGAATCAGTTTCTGATAGCTATGACAGTGGGCATACTAATGGCTATAGGTTTTAAGATTATCAATTTGCCCATGGGGATCACTCTCGGCCTGTTCATCGGAGTGCTCAATATCATTCCCTACCTTCAAATGGTCGGATTTTTGCCGGCTATACTTCTGGCCCTACTCAAGTCGATGGAAACCGGAGACAGCTTCTGGCAGATACTTCTTTCGGTTTTTGTCGTGATTGCCATTGTACAAATCATCCAGGATACCATTTTAGTTCCTAAAATTATGGGAAAGGCTTACAATATGAATCCCGCTCTCATTTTGTTATCTCTTTCAATATGGGGATCTATTATGGGATTACTGGGCATGTTGCTTGCACTTCCTCTTACAACGCTTATTATTTCATACTACAGGCGTTTTGTAATAAGAGAGCCGATACAATCAGACCGTCTGCCTGCCAACCACAATAAAAACGATTAGTTTGCTTCCTTTACTCTGCCCAACCCTGAAATATTGGTAAACACTTCAGCTGGTTTCCCTTTGTAATCGACAGTACAGGCCCCGGACAGGTCAACATTCAGCTTTTCGGAGGCAAACACTTCAGCCTTTCCGGCTCCGGATAAATTGAGAGTAATATCCTCGGTAAATAATTCAAAAGCCGAAATCTTCCCTGCACCGGGTATCTTAAGATCAACTTCTTTCACTTCTCCTCTCAAATTCAGATCGGTAGCGCCTGCAAGCTTTCCCTCAAGCCGGTCTCCCTTTAAAACCATATCCATTTTTAAAGCACCGGCACTTTCTATGTATAATTCCTCAAATACAAAAGGTTTTTCACTGTAAAATTTTGCCGATGCCATAACACTAATTCTTCGAAGTGTGGGAGCTTTTATAGTGAGCTTAACTGGCGGATTGTTCTTCCAATTGTCCCTGTCTATTATATTTATTTTCAAAACCCCGTCAACAACCTGGGTAATTACCAGACTTTTCATTTCTTCATTTCCGGAAATCTCAAGCATACACGAGTCTGAATTTTCCAGTCTCACAATGTAGTTGCCATCTAATTCCAGCGCATTAAATTCTCCAGGTGCTCTTTCTTCGGAAACAAACGTTTCGTCTGAAAAAGAAGACTGACCATCGTATACACAGCCTGAAAGACCAAACGGTACAAGCAAAACTGTCAAAATAAAAATTTTTCGATACATAACTATCCTCCTCAGTTTTTTCTGAAATATATCAGATTCCGGGCCAAAAACAACAAAGCACTAACCTTAAATATTTTACATTCATGACAAAGATAAAGAAATGTCAAAAATATGTTCATTATTGAAAAAATATGTTCGTAAACGGACAAAAAAAGGGACCCTCACAGGGTCCCTCTTAAGAAATAAGGTAAACAGACCATCTTCAGGTTAAAGCGGTGTGTCAGCCAAGTCTTTCCAATACAGCCATTACTTCTTTGACATGTTGCCGGCTATTCTCAAGAAGTGTTTTTTCATCTTCGTTAAGGTCGAGTTCAATAACCTTTTCGATACCTTCCCTGCCAAGGATCACCGGTACTCCAAGGTAACAATCATCAATCCCGTATTCGCCTTCGAGTTTCACACATACCGGGAACACGCGTTTCTGATCGCGAACAATAGCTTCAACCATTTGGGCAGCAGCTGATCCGGGGGCATACCATGCAGAAGTACCCATCAACTTAACCAACTCTCCACCCCCGAATTTTGTACGTTCAATAATGGCATCAAGCTTCTCCTTTTCAATCATCTCGGTAACAGGAATGCCACCAACGGTTGTATACCTGGGGAGTGGTACCATAGTATCACCATGCCCTCCCATCAGTACAGCCTGAATATCTTTTGGGGAAACATTTAACTCTTCAGAAAGAAAAGCTTTATACCTGGCAGTATCAAGAATACCGGCCATACCCATTACTTTTGTGCGTGGCATTTTTGAGGTGATATGGGCCTGGTAAGTCATCACATCAAGTGGGTTGGACACAACCACGATAATTGCCTCCGGAGAATATTTAATAACCTGCCCGGTAACAGATTTAACAATTCCCGCGTTGGTTTCGATCAGATCATCCCTTGTCATTCCAGGTTTACGTGGCAAACCTGATGTGATAACAACAACATCAGAACCGGCGGTCTTTGAATAATCGTTGGTTACCCCTGAAGTGTGTGTATCATACAGGTTTATTGGTGCTTTCTGCCAAATATCCAAAGCCTTTCCCTCGGCCATACCTTCTTTGATATCAACAAGAATCACTTCATTGGCAATCTCACGATAGGCCAAAACATCGGCACAAGTCGCGCCAACATTCCCGGCGCCAACAACGGTTACTTTCATAAAATTAAACTTTTGAGAATTTATAAATTACTATTTTTACTTCTTATTCGTATAAAATTTATTTATGAGGGTGGTATAAAAAGACATATTTTTGTCAAAATCAAGACGTTTTAAATTTTTGTACCGGAGTTAACTCATTGTTAATGAGGATGCAAAAATTTAAAACGACAAAGAGTTTGGCAACAAAGATGCTTTTTGGACCGCACTCATTTATTAAAGCCGAAAAGAAATCGTCCCGGATAATCGGGACTTGTTTCATGTCCATTTTTTCAGGGGGCAAATATAAACAAGCCATTTTAATTACAGAAAAATTTCTTCATTTTTTATATTGATTTAACACGGGCAAGACAGAGAAGGTTTTACAAGCCGCAACCAGGCAAAACCGCTTGTAAGTAAAGAGCATACAAATCCATCATCCAAAAACAAGAAACCGCTACTGGCATTAAACACAGGCCAATAGCGGTTTGTTCAGTATTTTAATAATTTATCAAAAGAATCTCTGGTAATAAAAACTTTCTTATTACAGAACTATTGATCATTCAGGTGGCGTTAACACTACTTTATCACCTTCGTTCAATCCTTTCACAATCCTGATGAATTCATCATTTTCGCCCCCTGTCTCCACTTCTTGTTTTACAATACCCAAAGGCGTTTTTTTGTAAACAACCTGTTCGGCCCCCTCTACAAAAACGGCTTCGCGCGGTACCATCAATTGATCATCCATTTCCCGGATAATAAAACGATTGACGGAGGTCATTCCGGGCAGAAGTTCAAACCCCTTAGGATCCACCTCTATTTCCACTTTAAAACCATTAAGAAATTGTCCCTCTATCTCTTTTCCTATATTAGCGACAGTCCTGACTGTTCCATTAAATTCTTCTTCGGGGAAAGCATCAATAGTTATCTTCACGGGCATTCCCACATAAACTTTGGTCACATCAATTTCTTTCACATAGGTAACCGAGAGAATGGTGGATAAATCAGGAAGAATAGCTATCCGGGGGTCCCATCGACTTACAGTGGAGCCTACTTTCCTTTTTTCTCCGTTCCATTCTCGTACATATACCACAATCCCCGATGCCGGCGCTCTAATGATCAGGTCTGATTTTAATTGCATTAAAATTTTTAGGTTATTTTCTTCCTGACGGAATTGTTCCTCAATACGTTGTACACTTATTTCATTTTTTCTTTTCAACTGCCGGTAATTTCTTTTTTTCTGTTCCAGATTACGTTGCGCTTTTTCCAGTTCAATCTGTGCCTGTCGTTGAACTGCTTTGCTTTCGTAAACAGATTGCTCTACCTTGATCTCTTTGTCAAGAACATTATCTTTTGCCTGACGAATGGCATCCCTTGCTTCCGAAAGATTTAACGAGCTATCCATTCTGGCCTGTTCAAGATTGGCTTCAAGCATATCAAGAGTTTCCCTGGTACTTTTTATATGCTCTTCAACCCCTGAGGGATCAAGAGTGGCAACATAATCGCCTTTTTCTACTTCGGTACCCTCCCTTACCAGGTCGTTTATGGTTATATCCCTAATCCTGACAGTACGGTCTGTCAAAACATCCGGGATTAATATATCTGTAGATTTATGAGCTTCAAGTTCTCCAATAGAGGTAACATATTGCTCAAATTTACCGCGAATTACTTCTGCCACCTCTACTCCGTCGGTCTCATCAGCCCAAAAAAGTCTGTAACCGATAAAAGCAAGAATAACCAAGACAAGAGGTAACAATATCCACAAACGTTGCTTCATATAAAATTTAAATTTATCTAAGTGATTGGCCTGGTAAAGAAGTAATCGGGATTTGTTTCATGTTGTTCTCTGCCCGAAAATGTTCATTGCTGTTGCAACAACTCATCCAGTTCCTTCATCAAAGGCCGGTCATTAACAAAATCGTACAAGGTGATCTGTCTCATCTGAAAATAGCTTCTCCAGTATTGCTGCAACGAAGAAATATAATTCCTGCGTGCTGCATCCAAAGAATTTCTTGCTGAGTTTAGCTTAATAACATCAACTTTGTCTATCAAAAACCGCTGCTTGGTAACATCATATCCTTTTTGAGCAATTGTATCAGCCTTTGCCGAAATTTCCACCTGCTTTTCCTGCATATTGAACTCCATGATTCGAATAAACAAATCCTGCTCAAAATCAACTCTTTCCTGCTTTACTGTTGCTTCGGTTACATCGCGATTAGACCTGGCCATTTGTATTTGCCCTTTCCTTAATCCCCAGTCAAGTATTGGAATATTGAGCGACACTCTGATCTGTTGCTGATCTCCAAAGGGACTACCATAAGCCAGGCCAAAATCGTCGGAATTTTTATTGATACCGAAATTGGCTCTTATATCGGCACTCAGTCCGCTCTCGGAGCGGGCACGAGCAATGTTCTGCTCTGCTTCCATTAAGCGTTGTTGGTAATCAAGAATTTCCGGATTGTTTTCAATAGCAAGGGCCATGGCTCTTTCGGGCTCAATTTTCAGAGCAGGCACTTCATCCGGAACAACACAATCAATTATCACATTGTCTTCAAGGGCCAAAAAAGAGTTCAAAGCCGCTCTTGCCTGTCGCAGGTCTATTTTGGCTCTGGTCACTTCCATTTGAGCATTTAGCAAACCGAGTTCAAGGTCGAGGAGTTCGTCCTGGGTAACCGTCCCTATTTCAAAACGGCCCTTTCCGATATTATATAAGGTATCGGCATTGGAGTAATTTGTTTCGGCAATTTTCAAATTAATCTCGGCTGTTACCTGTCCGAAAAAATAATCGGTAGCCTGGATGGCAATGGACTCCAACGACTGCAGATACTCGCGTTTGGCCTTTTCAAATTGTAAAGGCTCAATACGCGATTCCCACTTAAACCGGTTATAGCCGTTAAGTGGCTGGGTAAAACCAATGCTTACCGGAACACTAGCGTATTGTGTATCATCACTGTCATCCAGGTTTTGTGAACGCGATAATGATGAGGTAATATCAAATACACCGCCTGTCCAGGGGACATTCTGGCGCACCGACAGAGACGCATCCGAAGTGAAATATGACCGTTGGTCAAAATATTCGCCCCGTTCCTCATCAAAACGGCTTACGACAGATTTATCGTAATTCACGGGGGTTGCATCCAGGCTCAGGATTGGCAGACGGTCGGCTTGATAGCTTCTGAACTCCCAATAACGGGCCAGATACATATTCCTGGAACGGAAACTGTAAAGCGATTGCTCATGGGCCAGGTCAATCACCTCTTCCAGAGTCATTTCCACATGTACCGCATCTTCCGGTTCTTCAAGAAAATAGTTTTCCTGTTCCTGAGCTTTAATCAGTCCAAAAAAACAGAAAACACAAAATGACATCAATAGCAATCTGGTCGTCATCATTGGTAATATTTTCTAAGATTTAAATTTGTCTGAATCCAATTTTTAAACAGCATCATGCTCTGAGGGATTCCACGGGATCCTGTTCGGCAGCTCTTTTTGCGGGAAGATACCCAAAAACAATGCCTACAGTAGCCGAAACACCAAAGGCCACAACGACCGAAAATAAAGTAACAATCGTTTCTATACCGGCCATTACATGAATAAGGTGAGCCATCACAACACCCAGTACAATTCCTATCATACCTCCGCTAACACTTATCAGGGTTGATTCGGAAAGAAACTGGACAATGATATCTTTGCGGGAAGCTCCTATTGCCTGACGTGTTCCTATCTCACGAATACGTTCCCAAACCGACGCAAGCATAATATTCATAATACCGATTCCACCCACAATAAGCGAAATACTTGCAATAGCCCCCAGAACGATATTAAATATATCATTGGTCTTTTGCTGTTGCTTAAGCAAAAGTTCGGGAACTGTCACTTCAAAATCATATATTCGGGAATGCCTGCGTAGCAACATTCTCTTAATGATGTTGGCAGTTGAGCTTAAAAACTCCGTTTCGTCAACCTGTACTATTATTTTATCCAGCTGATCCTTTGGTTGATCAGTGTTATTATTCTCTTCTCCATTTCCACCGCCACGTGAAACCTGCTCAAGAACTTCGGGATTTATGCGGGCGCGGTCTTTAAACCGGAGTAACATGGTTTTCACAGGAACAATAATCTTGTTATCCGTACTGCTGATACCCAGTTCGTCGGATGCAGATGCAGTAAAATCCCGTCTTTCGATAACACCAACAACCTTTACCCATGTTTCGCCACATTTTATATATTTCCCAATAGGGTCCTCAGTGTTAAAAAACCGATTCCTGATATTATCGCCGATAACTGCCACTGGTTTTCCTGCCTCGGCTTGCTGTTCGCTGAATATATTTCCTGAAACAAGATTGATATTCAGAAGCTCAAAATACTCCGGTGAAACGCCTTCAAGTACCACAGGATAACTCCTGGCACCAAGAATGGCATGATAATTCAGTGATACAACAGGACTAACTTTGGCAACCGAGGGAATTGTTTCCCTAATCGAGCGGGCATCCAGAAGGGTCAATCCCGGAGAAAACCGCTTGGTACTTTCCCCGCTTCCGCTGCCATTACCTCCATCAATAGCCATCTCGGTAGGTGTTACAATAATATTATTAACGCCTACCAGTTTTATTTGCTCCAGGACTTCCTGCTGTGCGCCTCGTCCTATAGCGAGCATACTTATTACGGCGGCAACACCAAACATAATACCCAGCGCTGTGAGGAACGATTTCAGCTTGTTGGCCAAAATAGCCTCCACAGCTATGAGTACATCGTGATAATATCTCGATATCAGGTATTTAATTCTTCTCATTGTGGTCTCCTCCCTTCCTCCATACGTTCACCTCCTTGTCGTTGCCAGGGCGGGGTCTCTCCCCGAGCTCCTGGTTCCCGGGCCTTATCTTGTTCTTCCTTTTCTTTCTTTTCTCTTTCTAAAGCCTCATCTCTTAAGGCTTTGTAAATATCATATCCTGCAAAAGGAAGCTCATCTGAATTGGCCGGTTCAGTCAAAGCAACTTCCATGTCTTCTTCAAGCCCCTCTTCAACAACCACAAAATTTGCATTTTCAATACCAAAACGGACTATTTGTCTTATCCAGTCATGTCCTTTTCTTTTATAGACGAATTCGGCAGTATCGTTACTAAAAACCGCTTCCAGGGGAATATACAAAGCCTCTGCCAATGAGTCTGTTATAATTTCATTGCTTGTTGTCATGGCAGGTCTTAAATCCGAATCGGTCGAGTTTAGTTTAATAATTACCTCAAACACCTTGGAATCACCGTCGGGAAGCACCTGACCAATATTGGCAACAGAAACAACTATTCCATCAAACGACTTTTCGGGGAATGCATCAATTCCGACTTTGGCTTTTTGCCCTGCTTTAATCTTAGAAATATCAATCTCATTGATGAAAGTTTTTGAAATCATGGATGACAGGTCCGGAAGTTCAGCAATGGTGGGTGCCCATCGGCTTACAGTGGAACCTGCCTGTATTTTGTTGCCAAATCTGTCGTAACTGTAAATAACCATTCCGGGCTTTGGAGCTTTGACATCCAGTGCCTCAAACAGTGCCTCTATTTCCTGAATCCTTTCCCGGCTTTTTCTCACTTCTTCCCACGCCCTGTTCACATCGTAGGCGGCCTGCTGCTTTTTCAACTCGTAATTTCTCAGGGCCTGTTCCAGGCTGCGTTTGGCGCGCTCAAGGTCCAGCCTGGCCTGACGCTGTACTGCAGGAGATTCATAAACCGACTGCTCAACTACCAGTTTCTTCTCTTCTACAGTCACACGGGCATCCAGCAGTCCGTCTCTGAGATTACTTAGGTTTATATTGGTATCTATCCTGGCATCCTGATAAGCTTCCATAGCCTGCTCAAGTTCGTCCTGTGCTTCAGTCATTAATTCATCCACTGCACTGTGATCCAGAACGGCTACAACATCGCCGGAATCAACAACCGTCCCCTCTTCAACAATATCTGTAACCTGAATTTCATAAATACCAAGTCTCCTTCCCGATAAAGCGGAGGGCACTTCAATAGAAGTAGCATTTTCGGCCTGTAGCTGACCCGTTGAAATAACTTTGGAAACAAAGGAACCGCGCTCAACAGGAGCGGTAATCATAATATTTTCATTTACAACCTTGTCTCCCATCGACCATATAAGCAGAATGGCCACGAGAATAATTACAGGGATGTAGTAAACCGGCTTAAGAAGTCGTTTCATTCGTATAAAATTTACTTAAGTTGTTGTTCTAATGGAACTCGCATGCAAAAACTTATACATGTTCTTGTTGTGGCAACCTTTGCCATGCTCGTTTCATCAGTATAAAATTAGTCTAAGTTATTATTCTGAAGTCTGCCTCAATTAATCAGGAGAACCGGGATGTAAGCGGTTTTACGATGCTCTTCGAATCCCTTAAGAAAATTCTGATCAATTAACATAGACAATCTTTACGTTGGCAAATTTTTGATTTTGTATTATTTCAAAAAAGTAAAAACTAGAATCATAGTTTAAGACAGGATAAAACAGCAATAGTTTAAGGCAAAAGGTTGAAACTTCTTTAAAATAGATCATTAGATTTTTAGATGTTAGATTTAACCTGCTTTATTCATAAGTTTTC
>NZ_AHZV01000351.1 GCF_000250735.1 Anaerophaga thermohalophila str. Valhall | reverse complement strand
CGCTTTTTTTGCCGGACAGCAGTGATATAAAAGATGTTAGATGATTTTTCAACCTTGATATACTGCAATTTAACAAACAAACCTCTTTAGATGCAACCAGTTGGCTTGCAGCGTATTGCAAAAGTTTAACGGAATATTGTAATAAGTAGGAAACTTTAAAGTCAGGCACTAACCAAAATCATAAACTGATCAAAACATGAAACTTACATACCTCTGTTGGTCTTCTGGGCATGTCAGTATCACCAAATTCCACTACTGACTATTGACTAAAAACTATTGACTGAATTACCTTTATCTAATCATATAACATCTAACTATCTAATATATAGCTTCTAATTTCCAACTTCTATCAATTAACCTCTGCCTCCAGCCTCTACCCTCTAATTATCTATCTTCTCCAGAAACGTGGATAGATACTTTTCATTTTTTGCTGCCATTTTTCACGGGCCACCTCTTGCATGTCAGCATTGGTATCCGTTTCATCCACAATCTCGCGGCCGATAAGGGTTTCAATAATGTCTTCGAGTGTTACAATTCCTTCCATGGCACCATATTCGTTGACGACCAGAGACGCGTGTTCGTTTTCCGAAATCATCTCTTCGAACAATTGCCTCAAATTCATGGTTTCAGGAATCATCTTTATTTTTCGTTCAATGCGGGAAAGAGGCTGGTTGCCTTCACCACGGGCAACTTTTTCGAGAACATCCGACTTCAGAACGTATGCTTCTGTATCGTCTATGTTTTTATTGAATACCGGTATGCGACTGTATTCAAGGTATTTCGATTGTTCAATGAATTCGGCGGCGGTCATTTGTCTGGGGCATGCGACCACAACAGTTCTTGGTGTCATGATCTCTTTCACCCGCATTACATTCAGTCGCATAGCGTTAAGGATAATTTTGCCCTCATCCTGGAATAATATTCCTTCTTTAGCGCCTATGGATGACATTGCTTCGATCTCTTCACGGCTAATGGAGGAATTGTATTTATTTTTCGGCATCAGTTTGGTGATCAATTCGGAAAAGATAACCAGTGGGTAAGCTATAAGCATGAGTATACGGATTGTATATCCTGCCGGAATGGCCAGGTTTTTCCAGAAGGTTGCCCCGATTGTTTTCGGAATGATTTCTGAAAGAATCAGTATCAACAGGGTAAGTACGGCAGAAATAACTCCGAACCATTCATCTCCAAAAACGATGGCTGCTTGTGCACCTACACCTGCTGCGCCAACGGTATGAGCAATGGTATTAACCGACAGTATGGCAGAGATGGGCCGGTCGATATTGGATTTTAAACGTGAAAATAATTCGGCTCCCGGTGCATTCTGCATCTTTTTTATCTCAATATAGGATGCAGTAGTTGAAAGCAATACCGCTTCCAAAATGGAGCAAAGGAAAGATACTCCAAGTGCAAGAAGTAAATATAAAATCAGTAATGTCATGTACGGTTCTTTTTTGTCCTCAGGGCAAATATAACCAAAACATGAAAGTTTTCCACCGGATAGATTTGGGCCGAAACGGTATTGTCGTAATTGACTTCATTTCCAGATTGGTGAAAAGATGAATGATATGGAACTTTCATCAGGTAACCACTGGTTAACAGGAGGATGTAAATCTCTGTTCGGTCTTCTGTTTTGAACAAACCGGACTCCAACCTCAACCTTAACCTCAACCTCAACCTTAACCTCAACCTCAACCTCAACCTCAACCTCAACCTTAACCTCAGCCTCAGCCTCAAATCACCCGTTTATCAATATACCTGGAATTTAACAGCCTGAGAGCCCCCATGTAATCGGTTCTGAATTCAAGCAAATCACCTACTTTAAGGTCGTTTTGGTTATTACCCAGATCAACTACCACCATATCGGAACTTGCCCCTGCCAGGGAAAATGAGTCGTCGGCAGGTATCAGGCGTTTTTCCTCAATGTCGAGCAAACCAAGGTCCAGGAGTGCCCTGCACGATCGTTCGCCGGATTTTTCCTGGTCGAACTCAAAGGTTTCGCCCTCAAGGTTTTGTCCCATATCACCCTGGGGAACAGTAGGCTTTTCGAATAATTCTATGATTTCAGCATATATTTTTATGACATCGTTGTGCATAAAATCGAATTGCGAACCGTCGTAAACATTGGTGCCAAGGAAAAGGGTTTCTCCAACCCTGAAATGATTAATTGAATCGGGAAGCAGTCCCTGGTGAATGAGTGGAATGGTAACCGAGCTTCCTCCGGAAACGTAGGGAATTTTTTTGTTGAATTTATTTTCTATCAATTGCTTGTAAAGGCTCAGCTGTATGAGCTTGTCCTGATTGGGCAGAACGCCGTAAAGACAGCTCAAATTGGTTCCGATACCAATTACTTCAATATTGGGCATTTCAAATACACGCGAATAGAAATCAACAACTTCATCTCGCATTACTCCTTCGCGGAGTTCGCCCATTTCCACCATGATAATAATTTTATGAATTTTTCCCTGGCGGCGGGCTTCTTCCGATAATAACCTGACGGTCTCGAAGGTTGTATTCATACTTACATCGGCATAGCGCACGATGCCTGGTATGGATCGCTTTGGTGGCGGCTTGATATAAATGGCCTCAACATCCGGATTAACTGCTTTAATGGCTTTAAGGTTAGAAACTCTGGAATCGCATACTTGCTTAATTCCCAAATCCATAACTTCCTTTAGATAGGCTTTGTTTCCACAGAGCATTTTGGTCACAATGGCCCATTCGATATTGTTTTCTTTGAAAAGGTTGTTGAGATAAGTATAATTGTCTCTCAGCTTTTGTCTGTTGAGTGTAATGAATGCCATAATGCGGTTATTGTTGTTTGTAGCGCATTTCAAGATACTTGTTTGTAAAACCGAACTTTTCGTAAAGCTTTTTTGCGGGATTGTCCGGCTCAACGTGAAGGGCTACATCGCCGGATGCTTCAGAAAGTGCTTTTTTCATCAGCTCTTTTCCGAGTCCTTTGCCACGGTAATCGCGGTGAATGGCAATGTAAACAAGGATGTTGCCGGGAATATATCCGTCCATTCCCGTTTTGTTTATAACAACGGCTCCGATGGTTCGATCCGCATCTTTCATCTGCAGAACAAATCCTCCAAAAGATTCTGATATCTTTAACGAGTAATCGATGGCTTTGGTAATATCTTCCTTCGGGTCTCCAAACCGGTCGAGATGTGTAAAGAGAAAATCGACGATTTCTTGCTTTTGAGGTTCTGAAGGAAGGTTGTCCGATGAATAAATATTGGTCTGGTACATGAACGTTTCGAATTAATTTAATAGATGTGTCCGGTCTAAAAAGCATCTTTATTGTCAAACTCTGTGTTGTTTTAAATTTTTGCATCCTCATTAACAACGAGTTAACTCCGGTACAAAAATCTAAAACGCCTCAAGCCTCACAAAAATAGCTCTTTCAGGAGCAGACTAATAGATGAAACTTTGCTTGTTTTTAGTCACAATCACTGATATCCGACAAAATGAGCATTGTACTAAAAATTCATAGTTAAAACTGTTGCAGCCCGAAATTGTTCAACCGAATTCTTTCTTCAACAGACTAAACACTTCGGCATCTGCAAAAGTACCGTCGGTCATTTTCTCAGCGTCGCGTTCCACACCTTCACGGGAAAAACCCAACTGTTCAGGTATTTTGCGACTCCTTTTATTTCCAATGGCCACCTTTATTTCAATGCGGTTGAAGGATTTTTCATTGAAAAGATAACCGAGAACTTTTTGAACGCTTCTTATCATGATTCCTTTGCCCTGAAAGGATTCAGTCAGCCAGTATCCGATCTCTGTCCGTTGATTTTGATAGTCCGTATTTTTGGTTCCGATGAGACCTGCGAAATCGCTTTTATACCATATTGTCCATACCAGGTCGCGTTTTTCTTCAGGTAGCTCCAGGACACTATTTACAAAATTTAGTGAGTCTTGTTCGGAGTGGGTCATATCCACAAAAGGCAGCCATACTCTGAGATGTTCTCTTGAGTCATCAATGGCTTTAAAAATGTGACCGGCATCATTTCTCTGAAGTGGCTTCAGTTCAATATCTCTATCAATTGTCATGTTTTGTTGGTGATTAAATGCTCTATTCAATAAGTCCGCTTTTTAGGCGCAGGTCGAATACATCGGTCCGGCGATCGCGCAGATTCCTGACACTTCCGTATGCATGGAGTTCGGATAGAAGATCAAGATCGACGTCGGCCACAAGGATCATTTCGGTGTTAGGGGTCGCTTCTGTCTTGATGCCGTTGGTTGGAAATGCAAAGTCGCAAGGGGTAAAAACAGCACTCTGCGCATACTGAATGTTCATATTCGAGACTTTTGGAAGGTTCCCTACCGATCCGGCCATAGCGACAAAGCATTCGTTTTCGATGGCTCGTGCCCTGGCACAATAGCGAACACGGCTGTAACCGTTCTGCGTGTCGGTAAGGAAAGGCACAAAAAGAATTTTCATATCCTGCTCGGCCAACAGTCTTGACAATTCAGGGAATTCTACGTCATAACAAATGAGTACACCAATTTTGCCACAGTCGGTCTCATAAACCTTGAGCTTGTCGCTGCCGGAAAGGCCCCATGATTTAACTTCATCCGGTGTTACATGTATCTTCTCATACGAATCATATGTTCCGTTACGGCGACAAACATATCCAACGTTGTAGAGTTTATCATCCCGAATCAGGGGCATACTTCCCGTGATGATATTCACATTGTAGCTGATGGCCAGCTGAACAAATCGGTCGCGACATTCTTCGGTGTATTGTGCCAGGTTTCGGATGGCTTCGGGCTCAGAGAGTTGATTGTACCGGGCCATCAAAGGTGCGTTAAAAAATTCCGGAAACAGGATGAAGTCACTTTTGTAGGCAGATACCGCGTCGACAAAGTATTCAACCTGCTCGAAAACATCGTCAACAGTAGGGTAGTGACGCATCTGCCATTGAACCAGACCAAGTCTGACAATAGTTTTGGTTTGCGATAATTGTTTGCCACGTTTGGTGTAATAAATATTATCCCATCCCAGGAGAACCGCATATTCTTTCGACTCGTGGTCGTCTGGCAGATAACCCTTCAGTACTTTTTTGACGTGAAAATCATTGGCCAGCTGGAAAGTAAGAGTCGGATCGTAAAGCTCTTTAAATTTGACCTTTTGAATGTACTCTTTAGGTGTGAGTTGATCCGCTACTTTGTAATAGTTTGGTATCCTTCCTCCGAAAACGATTCCTTTCAGGTTCAGATGTTCGCACAGCTCTTTGCGTGCGTCATAGAGCCGTCGTCCCAGGCGCAACCCCCTGAAGGCGGGGCGAATAAAAATATCTATGCCGTATAGTATGTCACCCCGGGGATTATGAGTACTGAAGGTCATGTTCCCGGTTATCTCATTATAGGTGTGTTCATCTCCAAAACGTTCGTAATTGACAATCAGAGAGAGTGCACATCCCACAACTTTATCATTGACCAAAACTGCCAACTGCCCTTCCGGGAATATGTCAATTAAGGTGCGGATGTTTTGTTCGTCCCATCCCGGGCCTTCCCAGTTGCGATAAGCTTCTTCCTCTGTGGTTCTTAACTCCTGATAGTCGTCTATATTTAATTGTCGCAGTTCTACTTTTTCAATTTCTTCGCTCATACTCTGGAAAATAGATTGTTTGATTATTCGATGTTTTCTTGACGGAATTTCTTTGATGCAAACCTACCCCTAAACTGTGTAAAAGTATTCAGAGCGCACATAAATACAGGTCTTCATTATATTCATTTCATTTTAGTCGGTCAGTAGTGATAATCTACCTTAAAAGTACATTTTTTTAGCGAAAGTAAAAGATTAAACCAAATATGGAAAATCTTGTCAGGATAACATTATCTGATAATACCAACACGATATAAATCAGTTATGAATTTTGCCATTTTTATTATTTTGGTGGCCGAAAAAATAAATGCTATACCTAATGAGAGAAGCAAAGAAGAAAGGCATTTTTGACAGATTTTTGAACATTTTGGAAAAAGGGGGGAACGCGCTTCCACATCCGGCTACATTGTTTGGGATTTTTGCACTGGCTGCGCTTGTTTTGTCGGCCGTTGGAGCCTGGTTGGGGTGGTCGGTTCAACATCCAGGAACAGGAGAAACCATAGGGGTTATTAACCTTTTTAGTAAAGAAGGTCTGGCAATGATTCTGGACCGTATGGTGGAAAATTATACCGGTTTTGCACCCCTGGGGATTGTGATGGTCGCCATGCTTGGGATAGGAATTGCGGAGTCGAGCGGACTGATTGCAGCATTTATCAGGCTCCTGGTTCTGTCGTCACCAAAGCGTTTACTCACTTTTGTGTTGGTATTTTCCGGGATACTCTCGAATTTTGCCAGCGATATTGGATATGTGTTGTTGATTCCTTTGGGAGGCATCATTTTTCAGTCGGTTGGTCGTCATCCGATTGTGGGGATGGCAGCTGCCTTTGCCGGAGTGTCCGGTGGATTTAGCGCCAATCTGATATTGGGAACAGTTGATCCCCTGCTGGCCGGTCTTTCACAGGAAGCTGCGCGAATCATTGATCCCGGATACGAGGTAAACCCTACTGCCAACTATTACTTTATGATTGTCTCGACTTTTGTTATAGCAGTTATTGGTACATGGGTGACCGAAAAAATTGTATCTCCGCGTTTTGGAACCTATTCTGGACCTGAGGGAGAAGAAAAGCTGGAGCACTTGTCGCCCAGGGAGAAAAAAGGCCTGCGATGGAGTCTTGTTGTTTTGTTGTTCTGGGTAGTTTTGATTATGGCCGGGGTGCTCCCCGAGAACGGGATACTAAGGGGTGATGACGGAGGCATACTTTCTTCACCCGTAATAAGAGGAGTCATTGCTATTCTGTTTCTGATCGCCGGTACCATGGGAATTGTATATGGAGCCGTATTGGGAAAATACAGAAATGACTCCGATGTGGCAAAGAGTATGGCCAAAAGTATGCAGACACTCACTACCTATTTCGTACTGGTGTTTTTTGCTGCCCAGTTTGTGGCCTATTTTAAATGGAGCAATCTGGGGGTGATTATGGCAGTGAATGGGGCCGAAGCACTGATGGCTGCCGATTTGGGATTAATACCGCTCATGCTGTTATTTGTGCTTTTGTCTGCTTCCATCAATATGCTGATGGGAAGTGCTTCGGCTAAGTGGGCCATAATGGCGCCGATTTTTGTGCCGATGTTCATGTTGCTGGGATATTCACCCGAATTGTCGCAGGCCGTTTACCGCATTGGCGATTCGGTGACCAACATTATTTCGCCTATGATGAGCTTCTTCGCGCTCATCATTGCCTATTTTAACAGATATGACGAAAATGCCGGACTGGGAACTGTCATGGCCACGATGATCCCTTATTCCATTGCTTTTTTTATAGGATGGAGTATTTTACTGGTTATTTGGTTGACTTTCGGGCTACCGTTGGGGCCCGGAGCCGGCCTGGAATATACCATGCCAGGTTAATCATCAGGTAGTTCATCAAATGGAAAACCGTCGTGAATGGTTGCGCCCTGCAGCCATTCTTTTGTTTTTTCCTGAGTTTCAAGCAGCCTGAGAAGAATATGCTCTATCCTGTGTTCCTCAATTGCGAGTCCCTCTTCGCGCAAGGCCGAAGCAAATCCTTCGTTTAGCTGTCGTCCGGCTTTCAGGGTGAAGTCAAAAAGCGCCGGCATAACGTTTGGATCATCAGGCCGGTCGAATTTAGCTTTGCAGCTTTTTTCACTGGATGAAAGATAAATTCGGCATGCCATGGGGCGTACGGGGTAAACCATGCAGCTGCCGTTGCGTAAAAGCGGGCAGGGATGAGAAGTTTTGAGGGTGTCGCCCGGACTTAACTTTTTTAAGCGGTCGTCTTTTGCCCTGGATTTAACTTTTATGGTTTCGATTACTTCTTCAGAGAATCGTCTTTTTAAATAATCAACCAATACAATCATTTCATGTGTTGAGGCGAAAACGGCCTGGTGGCAGCACCATTGACAACCCATGTGGCAGTCGACCGGAATATTTTCACTTTCACAGCGTTGGGTGAATGCATCAATCAACAAATCAACATTGTGGTGAAGCTGACGGATGCCAATTTTCAATTTTGACAACTCTTTTTCCACCGGGTTGGCTTTGGCCAGACTGCTACCATCGGCAAAGAAGATTTGTTCGAAACCTTCGGGGTGAGAATCTTTTGTCATTCTTCTTTTTTAATTAAAACCATATAAGGCATATAAGATGTTTTATTTTTCTTTTAATAGTCTGTAAAGTTCATTAACAAAGGTCCTTTGGCCATTTTTGAATATATTTTTCGAATTGAAATTAATCAATAATCCTTCAGGAACATGCAGCAGCTTCATGTAGGTCAAAATTTGAGCTTCATGAATAGGCATTATTGTTTCAACAGCTTTTAGTTCAACAGGGAGTATTTTTTCGATGAAAAGATCACACCTTAATTCTGCAGAAATGGGTTTTCCCTTGTAAATAACCGGAACACGATATTCTGATTCGAAGGATATATTACAATCTTTTAATTCTTCTATCATACATTTATGATAAACGCTTTCTAAGAGTCCAGGACCAAGATTTTTATGAACTTCAATTGCAGCGCCATTAATAAGGTATATGAGTTCTTTCAGATATTGTTTGGTAATCTCCATAGGGCAGGTTTGTTTGTAATCAATAATATATTTTTATTGCCTTCTTTTTCAAAGGTAATAAAAATCAATAGATCGTTATATTTTTAGATACCTGCCTGCTGGCAAGCTGGCGGCAAACAGGTGCCTAATATGTTAATAATCTGTGGTTTTTTTCTTATTTGTCTTATATGGTTCATTAAAAATTTGGCAAATTAATTACCTGTTCATATATTTGCTTATAAAATAATCCAAAATAAGCTTATTATATAATCATGTATTTTGCATCTAATCTACGTCTATTGCGAAAAAGACGCGGCCTCACCCAGGGAGACCTGGCTCAGGCTCTCGGAATAAAGCGCCCGACGTTGAACAATTATGAAAACAAAATTTCCGGGCCCCCGTTGGATGTTCTGGCTGCCATTGCCGATTATTTCGGGCTCTCGATGGATACACTTGTCAGGGTTGACTTAACTAAACTGACCGGCTTTCAGCTGAAAGAACTGGAACAGGGAAATGACGTTTATGTCAGAGGTTCACGGTTACGTATATTAACATCGACGGTAGGGCCCGATAACGAAGAAAATATTGAATTGGTGCCTGAAAAAGCAAAAGCCGGGTATCTAACAGGTTTTGCCGATCCCGAATACATTAGCTCTCTGCCTGTTTTCCGATTGCCGTTTCTCGACCGGGAAAAGAAGTACCGCACTTTTCAGGTTAGTGGAGATTCCATGTTGCCGGTTCCCGAAGGAGCCTGGGTAACAGGCGAGTTTGTGCTCGACTGGCACGCCATAAAATCCGGTGAGGCCTGTGTCATCCTGACACGCGACGAAGGCATTTCTTTCAAGATTATTCAGAACAATATATCCGAAAATGGAACTCTGAAATGCATCAGCCTGAATCCCCTTTATGAGCCTTACGATCTTCCAGTAGATGAGATCAGGGAAATTTGGCGTTTTGTTCATTATATAAGTCCCGAATTGCCTCAGGGAAAAGTCGAAATTGAGCATTTGTTGCGATCCATTAACAATATTCAGAACGATGTTGGTGAGTTAAAAGCGCATTTGTTGAAATAAGTATAGGGTGTGGCGCATGATGCAAAGAGCAGGGAGTGATCAAGTAAAGGTCAGATCCATTTTTTAACCATGTGAATGTTTATAAATCATCGCAAGCACGTTCTTTCAGGCCAATAACTCAGACTAATTTTATATTGAGTACAGTAAAAAGTAAATTACACCGGGTGCGGTGCAGTTGATACTCTTTCAGGCCTGGTATTGAAAATTGATTTTTGCGAAAAAGCAAAAAGGATACCGGGCAAAGCTGTGATCATGGTAGTCAACTGAAACAGTATACTTATGGCAATTCCAAGGACAGGGTCTGTTCCAAGGTAAATTGATCCGGCATAGAAAATAAATTCTCTGGTTCCAATGCCTCCTAAGGAAACCGGTATAGCAGATGCAATGGTCGAAAGGAAAAACAGGAAAAAATAATCAAGGCTGGTCATATTTATATCTATACCAACAGCATTAAGCAACAGCATTAATATAACAATCTGAATTCCCTGTACCAATAGCGAAAATCCGGTAATCTTCCAGAATATTGAAGTCAGATGTTTATTGACCAAATAAACTACAAGATAGTATCCTGTTCCAATAAATGGAATCGCTAAAAAAAGCCATTTTTGAAATGGAAAGTGGTGATCGATAAAGAAAGAAGTACCAAGCAGGAAAATAACAATGATCGAAAGTCCGCTTAAACGGTCAGTAAAAAGAGCTCCTGCTAATTTTCTGATCGATACCCTGAATAGTTTATGTAAAACGTATACTTTATACCCATCTCCACCAATCCCACCCGGCAGAAAAAAGTTGTAAAACATTCCAAGCCAATATAGCCTGATGTTGGCTATGTTCGAAATATAAATAGGGACAGCGCGTAATGCAGTATTGAGCCGAAAAGAACTGATAAATTGGGATAATGCGTATAGTAAAACGGCACCCGTCCAAAACCAGGGGTCGATGTGCTTAAGCTTTGTAATAACCAGTGTTAAGTCAAGTCTGGATGCAATAAAAAGCAAGGCCCCAGCGGAGATAAAAATTTTTAGCAGGAGCTTAAGAAGCGGTACGTAGCTTTTTTGATCCGACATGCTGTATGTAATTGATTTTATAGGGTTTTTTATTTTGCGACTCATAATAAGTTCTCATATTTACTTCAGACAAAAGACCAAAGGTAACCAGTTGTATCCCGGTTAGAATTAAAAGAACACCAAGGATCATGATGGGCTTTCCCCAAATATCATGGCCCATAAGTTTTAAAATAAGCAGATAAATGTTGATGATTCCACCTGATAGAAATAGTAATAAGCCTGTTGTTCCAAACAAATGAATAGGCTTTTGCATGTATTTTTTCAGAAAAAGCATTAGCATGAGATCACTGATTACTTTAAGGGTACGTCCCAATCCGTATTTTGATTTCCCATATTTTCTTGACCGGTGATTGACATTCATTTGAGTGATGGCTGCTCCTTCATTGCTGGCCAAAACAGGTATAAAACGGTGTAGCTCTCCATAAAGTCCTATACTTTTTGCCAGTTCTGATTTAAACACTTTTAAAGTACAGCCATAGTCTTTCATTTTTACTTTTGTGGTGTACCTGATAAACTGGTTAGCGAGCATGCTTGGGAATTTTCTCAAAAAAAAGCCGTCTTTCCGGTTGACCCTTATTCCGGCCACCATGTCCCAGTCCTCACAAATGGCTTTTTCCAACATTGAAGGAATATCGGCCGGATCATTTTGAAGATCACCGTCAATTGTTGCTATATAATGTCCGTTGGCTATTTCAATTCCTGCTGCAAGGGCTGAACTTTGTCCGTAATTTCTTTTTAGGCGAACTAGTACTATATTATCTCCCTGTAATTTTAATATATTGGAAACCGTCCGATCCGTTGATCCGTCATCCACAAATATCACCTCCTTTTTGATGCCGGTAAGAGCCATTTGTATCTGTGAGTAAAGCGGAACTATGTTTTCTTCCTCATTATAAACACAAATTACAACTGATAATTTTGGTCTAATATCCATGCGTGAAAAGTTTTTTAAAAAACTCCTTATTCTCTCGAATTATTCTGTAAAGAACCGGAATGTTTGTTAGCAGAATATTTGTTAATAGTTACGCCTTCTTTAATTAAACTTTGATAGTGTGTTAATAATTAGTCCATGTTAATTTTGAATTAAACCTTAACCGTTCGTTTGCAGGATTAAGGGTGATAATGAACATTTGTAAAAAAATGGGAGAGATGAATACTCTGAATTTTCGGGTGCCACAGAAGAATATCAGCACCCCGTTAAATCCGGTATTGTTATTATTATGAAACGAGCATAGCAAGGTTTGTCACATGAGAACATGTATAAACTCCAATCATGCGAGTTCCATCAGACCAATAACGTAAATTAATTTTATACTGATGAAATCTTTACCACTATTTGCATCAGGACTGATCGTTTTCTTTTTTTCGTTGTTTTTGTTCCTGTTTGGATCGGGACGTTCAGACATTTATATCCTGGATGAAAGTAAAAATGCTCAATGTGCCTACGAAATGATGGAGGGCGGTGATTATATTACACCGGTTTTTAACAATGAATTACGCACTGATAAACCCCCGTTGCACTATTATTTTATGATGATTTCTTATTCGTTGTGGGGGAAGACTCCTTTTGCAGCCCGCTTTTTTTCGGGGTTTATTGGAAGTATTTTCTTATTGGTATATTTTTTATTTTTAGTGCGTCATACCTCTGATAGTAGTATTGCATGGTGGAGTATATTTGTTTTATGGTCAAGCATACACTTTGTTTTGGAATTCCATCTTGCTGTACCGGATCCATATCTGATTGTATGTGTTGGAATTAGTCTGATGGCTTTTTACCATTGGATGCAGACCGGCAAACGGTTGGCAATTTGGGGAATGTATGTTTTTATGGGATTTGGGGTGTTAGCTAAAGGACCCGTTGCAGTGATACTGCCCGGTTTATCAATGCTGCTTTTTTTGTTGATTAGCCGTCAGTTTTCTTTTCCGGTACTTCGAAAGTTGATTTCGTCAACCGGTATTTTGCTTTTTTTGACTATTGTTGTTCCCTGGTATTATATGGTTTGGAAAACAACTGATGGAGCCTGGATAGAAGGTTTTTTGCTCGATCATAATATCAGCAGATTTACTGACACAAAAGAAGGTCATGGCGGTTTCTTTTTAATAACTATCGGTTATTATCTGATGGGTTTTATTCCTTTTGTCTTTTTTATCTCTCCGGCCTTTAAAGTTATCTGGCATAATAAACGCGATTCCCTCATCACTTTTGCAAGTATAATAACTCTGGTGTTTATTATATTTTTTTCATTCAGCAGCACTCAACTTCCTAATTATGCCATGCCTGCCTATCCTTTTACAGCTCTTTTGGCAGGTCATTTTTTGAATAAAGAGGCCGGTAATATCCACTCTTTAAAATTTCGTTGGCATTTTCTGGCTGTTTTTCTCTTTGCAGTGTTACTTTTTACCGGCGCCTTTATTGCTATTGAAAAAGATCCTAATATCGAGGGAATGTATCATTTATTGTATTTTCTTCTGCCTCTTCTGGCAGGAACCTTGCTTTCAGTTGTACTGGTCTTTAAGGGAAAAAACAGAGCAGCTTTTCTGATGCTGGGAACTACTTTCTGTATTGAGGCAATGTTTTTGATAGGAGGCTTTATGCCTCAACTGGACAAACGCAATCCGGTTTATCTTTCTGCACAAATAATAGAAAATGCCGATTCTATTGCCTGGCACCAAAGTGTTAACCCTGCTTTTGTTTTCAGATATGGAATAATACCCGAGTTGCAGACGAACGCTGAAATCAAATCTTTTTTATCCGATCCCGGAAATGTTTTGCTGACTACGGCCAAAGGAATCAGACAATTCGACGGACAGGTGCCTTACATTATTTTATTTGAATGTACCGATTTGTTTGATAATCGTGAAACCCGTATTATATCAGGGAAACAATGATATTTTTAGTTGGCTGATAACTGGGTTTTGGCTTTGATACGTTTTTTGCGATAAGCCAGAAAATCTTTTGCAAGATTGCTGTTTAAATCATTGTAATATTTCCCAATCAGGTGGTTAATCCCTATCGAAACCGTTACACCTGCTAAACCACCGGCATAAACATCCATGAAATAATGCTGTAACAGATATACTCTCGATACAGCTATTCCAACTGCCAGAATTATTAACAAATATCCTAA
>NZ_AHZV01000352.1 GCF_000250735.1 Anaerophaga thermohalophila str. Valhall | reverse complement strand
GCTTTTTAGACCGGGCTCAATAATTCATAAATATGATACTACCATCAGAAAAACACGAAAATTACCGCGAAAAAATCAGAGAATTCGCGGAATCTGTAATCAAACCTGAAGCCGAAAGTCTGGACCGACTGGAACGATTTTCTCCGGAACTGACAAAGAAAATGGGGAAAGCGGGTCTTTTTGGAATAACATTACCGAAAGAGTATGGAGGGCAAGGATTGGATACTTTGTCCGGTATTATCGCCATAGAAGAATTGTCCAGAGTAGATGGCTCTCAGGCTGCAACCGTGGCGGCACACAACAGTCTCGGTATATCCCCCATCTTTGAATATGGAAATGAAGAGCAGAAAAACAAACTACTGCCAAAACTCACCTCGGGTGATCATCTATGGGCATTTGGTCTGACAGAGGAAACTGCGGGCTCAGATGCCCGCGGGACAAAAACCAGGGCTGTCCGTGAAAAAGATGAGTGGGTGATCAACGGAAGCAAACGTTACATTACAAATTCGGCCAACGAACTTACGCTGGGAGTCACACTTCAGGTAATGACAACCGATGAAAACGGCAAAGAAAAACTCACAACCATTCTTGTAGAAAGAGATAGTCCCGGCTTTCACTCCGAACGCATGACCGGGAAAATGATGTGGAGAGCCTCTGACACCGGACGAATCACCTTGAAAAATTGCCGTGTTCCTTACGCCAATCTGTTGGGTAAAGAAGGACAGGGAGCCCGTTATATGCTTAAGACACTGGATGCAGGCCGGTTGTCTATTGCTGCCATGGGACTGGGCCTGGCACAGGGAGCCTTTGAGCTGGCTCTTGAATATGCACAAAAACGCCAGCAGTTCGGCCAACCGATATCAAGATTCCAGAGCATCGGTTTTAAACTTGCCGATATGGACATGAAAATAGAATTGGCTCGTAATACATTGTATAAAGGTTGCCTTCTCAAGGACCAGGGGAAACCTTTTGCCAGGGAAGCAGCCATCGCAAAACTGTATACATCCGAAATTGCACGCGAAATAGCCGATGAAGCGGTTCAAATATTTGGCGGATCAGGATTGTTTAAAGACAACCCCGTTGAGCGCTTTTACCGCGACCAGCGCATATTACAAATTGGTGAGGGGACTTCGGAAATACTCCGGTTTGTGATAGCCAGGCATCTTGGAATTAAATAATGCGTGTCTATAAACTCGCAAAAATTTTCACAATATGGGTGTCTGTTCAGAAAGTGTCATTTACAAGGCTTGCGAAGTCCGAAAATACGGAGTTTACTCTTTATAAATGAGTAATTTTCGGACGAACGTAACACAGTAAATGGCACTTTCTGGACAGACACTAAATAAACTAAACCATGAGTGATCGTAAAAAAGACCATATAAATCTTGCATTGAATGCTCGTACCGATAAAAGCGAAGCCGATACCAGATTTTATTACGAACCCTTATTGGCGGCTCATCACAAGGGAGAATTTGAGCCATTCAGTTTCGCCGGAAAAGAAATGAGACTTCCAGTCTGGGTAAGCAGTATGACCGGAGGTACGCAAGGTGCCGGAAACATTAATCGTAATCTTGCACAGGCCTGTGGTGAATTTGGTATGGGTATGGGACTCGGCTCCTGCCGCACATTGCTCGAAAGTGATAAATACATGGCCGATTTTGACATCAGAAAATACATGGGTAATGAAGTTCCCCTTTACGTTAATCTTGGTATTGCACAAATTGAAAAGTTGGTAGCTAAGAAAGAAGAAGAAAAAGCCGAACAACTGGCAGGTAAACTTGATGCCGATGGTCTTATTATTCATGTAAACCCCCTGCAGGAGGCATTTCAGCCCGAAGGAGATTCAATAAATGTACCCCCTGTCGAAACAATCATGGCTTTTATCCAAAACACCAGTCTGCGGGTTATCGTCAAAGAGGTAGGACAAGGCATGGGCCCCGAAAGTCTCAGGCAACTTATGGAACTTCCTATAGAAGCCATTGAATTTGGGGCCCTGGGAGGAACCAATTTCACAAAACTCGAACTCATGAGAAGAAAAAATAAACTATCCTCGCATTTTGCAAGTTTTGGGAATATAGGACATACCGCAACCGAAATGACCGAATTTGTAAACAAAATAGCTGAAAAATATCCTGTGAAATGCCGTCAAATAATCATATCAGGAGGAATTAGCAATGTCATTGACGGTTATTATCTGACCCGTATCAGTAAGGTAAAATCAGTTTTCGGGATGGCATCAGCTTTTTTGGAGCATGCCGGATACGATTACAGCACATTAAAAGAATTTGTTGAACAATTGAAAAATGGATTAGGTGTAGCCATGCAATACCTTGTGTCAAAAGAGAACCCGAATCACTAACGCAAACAATCTGATAACAAATGAGCAGTATAATAAAAGGATTCTCAAAACTAACGCGGGAAGAAAAGATTAAAAAATTGAAGCAAACATACGAGTTACCGGATAATCTCTCTGATCGCCTGGCCAGGTATCGGCACTCCGGACAGCAGGACTTATTCGATGATTTCTCGGAAAATACCCTCTCCAATTACTTCCTGCCTTTTGGTGTTGCCCCAAATTTCCTGATTGATGACAAAATGTATGTCGTACCCATGGTGGTCGAAGAAAGTTCGGTAGTAGCAGCCGCCAGTCGTGCTGCATCATTCTGGGCTACAAACGGTGGCTTTAAGACAAAAGTCGTCAATAGCCTCAAAAAAGGACACATCTGGTTTAAATGGAACGGTCCGAAAATTTTTTTCGACCCTTTTCCAAAAACATTAGAAAACAAATTAACACAGGCTGTTTCGTCCATAACCGCCAATATGGAAAAGCGTGGCGGAGGCATCAGAGGAATGAAAATCCTTCCCCTTGAAGAAATGCAGACCATATTTCAACTGGAAGTATATTTTGAAACAGTAGATAGTATGGGGGCAAACTTCATCAACTCATGTCTGGAGGAGATGAAGGCACCATTGCAGGAATTCTTCACAACACAGGAAGATTTCAAACAATTCGGCGATATTGAAATCATCATGGCCATTCTTTCCAATTATACAACAGAGTGTTTAGTTACCACACAGATTGAGTGCCCTGTGCCGGCACTTAAACCTTTTGCATCGGAGTTGTCTCCGGAACTCTTTGCTTATCGGTTTAAAACAGCCATGGACATCGCCTGGATGGATACTTCAAGAGCTGTCACTCACAACAAAGGAATATTCAATGGTACGGATGCAGTGGTTATTGCAACGGGGAACGACTTTAGAGCTGCTGAAGCCGCAGGGCATGCATGGGCTGCAAAAGACGGACAATACCGGTCGCTCTCGAAATGTGAAATTACTGAAAAAGGCATATTTAAGATGGAACTAACCATCCCCCTGGCATTGGGTACTATAGGTGGATTGACCCGGCTTCATCCTCTGGCCGGCCTCGCCATCGAAATGCTTGGAAATCCTTCTGCCACGCAACTGATGAGCATTGCAGCATCGGCCGGACTGGCCAATAACTTTTCAGCGGTAGCATCCCTGGTGACAACAGGCATTCAAAAGGGGCATATGAAGCTGCACCTCATCAATTTACTAAATTCGAAAGGCGCTTCGGCTAAAGAAAAAGAGGCAGCAGTGAATTATTTTAAAAACCGGATCGTTTCGGCAAGAGCCGTCGAAGAATTCATCGAAAATTTTCGAAAACAACGCAATGAACAATAAGTTTCACTCAAATGGTAAGTTGTTGCTGTCAGGTGAATACCTAATCCTTCATGGTGCACAAGGACTTGCTGTGCCATTAAAAAAGGGCAATCCATGACCGTGAATCAGATTCCCGGCAAAGAACTTATATGGAGAGCTACCCACCCTGAGGGAAGCTGGTTTTCTGCACTTTTTAATCCTGACTTATCGGTTAAGGAAACAACAAACCGACAACTGACCATCTCATTGAAAGAAATACTTAACAAAGCTGCTCAATTAAAAGGTAGCCGCGATGTTTTTACCGGAAAAGAGGTTCTCACACATCTCGAATTCTCGCCCGACTGGGGCTGGGGTAGCAGTTCAACACTTATCTCCAATCTTTCCGAATGGCTTAATATCAATCCTTTCCACCTGCTTTCCGATACATTTGGTGGTTCCGGTTACGATATTGCCTGTGCAACTGCAGATGGTCCGGTTTTCTACAGACTGACTCAATCGGGAAAACCCGAAGTTAATGCTGCGTCCTTTAATCCGCCTTTCATTGACAGCCTTTGGATTGGTTACCTTAACCGGAAACAAAGTTCTGTCATGGCCGTCAAACATCATCTCGACGGATTTAAAAATGCTGAAAAGGAAATTGAAAGAATTTCAGATATTTCACTGAAAATGAGCGAAGAAATGTCACCGAAAAAGTTTATGAAATTGATAGCTGAGCATGAGGGCATCATCAGTAGCGTCACGGGATTAGTCCCCCTGAAAAAAAGGCTTTTCTCCGATTTTCCCGGAGCTGTGAAGTCGCTCGGAGCCTGGGGAGGTGATTTTTTTCTTGTGCTGTCACCCTGGCCGGAAGACGATACAAAAGAATACTTTCAAACAAAAGGGTTCAAAACATTGTTTAGGTTTCGGGACGTAAAATTAGACAAACGATATGAAGGAAGATAAAGCCACACACTCGGCAACATGGAAAAGTCCTTCAAACCTGGCAATTGTAAAATACTGGGGAAAAAAAGATTTTCAGGAACCCGTTAACCCCTCGGTGAGCTTTTCATTGTCCCGGGCTTATACAAAAACAACTGTATCACTCGCACAAAAAAAAGGCAGTGGTTTTACATTTTATCTTGACAACAGGGAAGAACCCGGTTTTCGCCCCAGGATTCAAAAATTTCTTGATCATGTTCGTGCAAGAGTTCCTTTAATTGGAAATCATCATATCAATATTTTCAGCACCAATACTTTTCCACATAGTTCGGGAATTGCTTCATCGGCCAGTGCAATGAGTGCCCTGGTACTATGCCTTGCCGATCTTCAGCAGCAGGTAAGCGGCCGCCATCATCTGAATATTCGCGAAGTTTCAGCATTGGCCAGAATGGGCTCCGGCAGTGCTGCCCGCTCGGTTTACGGAGGTTGGAGTATATGGGGAAGAATACCGGAAATACCGGAAAGTTCCGATCATTATGCCATTCACTTTCCGGATGAGATTCATCCCGTATTTAAAACCCTCCACGACGACATTCTTATTGTTTCGGGGCAAACAAAAAAAGTGAGCAGTTCAGCCGGACATACATTGATGAATGATCATCCTTATCGCGAAGGCCGAATTATCCAGGCTCGTGAAAACACCCTGAAGCTTATTCGCAGCCTCAAACAAGGTAATATGGATGATTTTATTGAAGTTACGGAAAACGAGGCTCTTTCACTCCATGGTTTGATGATGAGCAGCATGCCTTCATATACACTTTTGCACCCAAACTCGCTGAGGATAATCAGAGAAATAAGTGACTTCAGGGAAGCTACCGGCTTGCCTGTCACTTTTTCACTGGATGCTGGTCCAAACATCCACTTGCTTTATCCACATCACATTGAAGAAGAAATTATTGCATGGGAAAAGAGACAATTACAAACATTTTGTGAAGATGGCTGTATCATTCGCGATCGGGTAGGAAGCGGACCAGAAAAAATTATTGATACAGAGGGATAAAAAACAAGAATTTACTATGCAAAAAGAAGCTGGCGACATATTTTACTCAAAAATAATGCTGTTCGGGGAATACACCATCATAAAAGGTTCCATGGGACTAACCATACCGTATTCCCATTTCAACGGGCAACTGGCCTTCCCCAATCGCGACAGTTATACCGATTTGGCCTTTGCACAGCGTAGCAATCAACATCTTTACGAATTCTGGTATTATCTGCAATCTCTGGCCAACAGCGGGGAATTGCTAAGCGATTTCAATACCGACAGGTTGAAAGAAGACCTCGATGACGGTCTTTACTTCGAGTCGACTATCCCCGAAGGCTACGGATTGGGAAGTAGCGGCGCACTTGTTGCGGCATTTTTCCAGAAGTATGTATCCAATCCCGGAATAAACAAAACTGAATTGTCGCCAAGGGAAATAAGGACCCTGAAGGAACAACTGGCACAGCTGGAATCATGGTTTCACGGAACCAGCTCGGGTATCGATCCTCTCATCTGCTATATGAAACATCCTTTGCTGCTGAGGGACCTAGACCATATTGAACCGATTGGTCTACCCCAGTACAACGAGCAGCATTCCGAAGCCATATTTCTGATAAACAGCGGAAAACCGGGCAGAACGGCTCCTCTGGTACAAAATTTCATGAACAGGTATCACCACGATAAAGTTTTTTATAATTTTGTGAAAAACACATTAACACCGCTGAACAATGCCTGTATCAACAATCTGATAGAAAATCAGAAAGAAAAATTTTACAATAGCCTGAAAGAATTATCAGCCATACAGGAAGAATTCCTGCAACAAATGGTTCCCTCAACTGTTCGTCAAATATGGGACGATGGTTTAAACTCTGATGAGTACTATCTGAAACTATGTGGATCGGGTGGCGGCGGATTTGTTTTGGGGTTCACCCAAAATTACATCAAAACACGCAAAATACTTGAAAATAAAGGGATGGAAGTTATCCCCGTATATCAGGACTTAAGAAAAAATGACAAAACAATAGTTCGTTAAAATTTGCTGATTATGCCTTACTTAAAAATTAACACCAACAAAGCAACTGATATCACCGCTCAAACCACCTTTTTGAAGAATGCTTCTAAAAAGGTTGCAGAAATATTGCAAAAACCTGAAAAATTTGTAATGACTCAGTTTGACCAGCCAACTCCTATGACTTTTGGTGGAACAGATGAGGACCTGGCTTACCTGGAAATAAAAAGTATCGGGCTCACCAACGAACAGGCTGCTCAACTGGCCAAAGAAATCCCCTCGATCGTTGAGAAAGAGCTTGAAATTGACCCCTCACGTGTCTATATTGAGTTTGCAGATGCCCCGAGAAGTTTCTGGGGGTGGAACAAAGGAACATTCTGATAGCGGTTTGCTTGCCAATCCCATTTTCCCGGCTGGTGCGGTGGCCCTCTGTTTTCGAGGGCCTTCCTTGTATTGAATCCGCATATAAATCTAAACTTGTTGTTCGTTTCATTTCCTGCATTTTTATTAACTTTGAGCGATTTTGAAAAAACCTGTTTATGTTTCATTTGGGGTTGCTGTCAACAAATCTTCCGTATATCCTGATCATTCTGTTGTACATTGCCGGATGGATATATTGGCTTCCGGAGAAAGGTACACACGACGGGAATGTTGCAACGGACAATGCAAATATTCTTGCCAGCACCCCATCTCAACTTCAGGATAGCCCTAATGCCTGTAATTGGTGTAAACATTATTCAAAAAAATTATCTCAACCCTTAGCCATCAAAGGATATCTTCTTACGTTCCTGTACCAACATCATTCTGCAGGAAAAATCAAAAATCTTTGTGACACCTCATTCCATCCTTCTTTTTTAACCGGACTTATTCTTAACCGGCCTCCCCCGTTTTTTAGCGTTTAAATCCATATATAGCCATCTGAAATTCATTATTGTATCAAAAAAACTAAATGTGACGTTCATTTATGAATAGTCTCATAGTTGTTTTATTTAGGGCCTGTCTATAAAGTAGGAAAAGTTACCTACTTATCATGTGTCTGTTCAGAAAGTGTCATTTACAAGGCTTGCGAAGCCGCCAAAAACGCAGTTTACTTTTCGTAAATGAGTATTTTGGCGGCAGGCGTAACACAGCAAATGGTACTTTATGGACAGACACTATTTAATCTAAACTTGTTAAACAAGCAAGGAAAAGTTTTCGTCCTATAATCCCTGTTTTGCCAGTTAATTCAGGAACTATTCCGGAATAAGAAAACAGGTTTCAGCTTACGGGGCTGCCTTGCTATTAATGAAACGAGCATGACAAGGTTTGTCACAAGAGAACATGTATAACCCCATTCATGCGAGTTCCATCAGACCAATAACTTAGACTAATTTTATACTGATGAAATGGGGGAATTTTAATTTTTTAATCACTCAACCGCACAGACAAAAATGAGCAAATCAGTTACTAAATATCTGACTATACTAATTGTTACAATACTTTCTCATCATGTTGCTTCGGCACAGAAGACATACGATAACCAGAAAATACTTATCTCACTGGACAGTGTGAATTTTCCCAGTGTTAATCTCGGTGAAGTGGTAATAAAAAGTTCCCGGGAAAAAAGGCCGCTTCGTAAATTACCCATTTCAACAAGTCTCGTTCCTACACAACAAATCGAGCAGGAACAAGTAACGGGAATAACAGACCTGACCACTCGCATACCTAACCTTTACATGCCATCATACGGGAGTAAGCTCACCTCTCCTATTTACATCAGGGGCATTGGCTCACGCATAAATGATCCGGCCGTAGGACTATATGTGGATTATGTTCCTCATTTCGATAAATCCTCGTTCGATTTTGAATTTTATGACATTGAACGAGTAGAAATACTAAGAGGTCCACAGGGAACTCTTTACGGGCGTAATAATATGGGCGGTTTGATTCATGTTTTCACGCAAAGTCCCGAAAATGCAGAAGGAATTGAAGGTACCATTGAACTTGGCAATTACGGACTTCAAACCTTCAACTTCAAAGTCAACCAACCAGTTAGGGAAAAAACCGACATTCAGTTAAGTGGTCAGTACCGTCATCGCGATGGTTTTTTAAAAAATGAATATTCCGGCAAGATGGCCGACCAGACGGACGCATATAACGGTCGTTTCCGGCTGGTTCAAAGATGGACAGATAATTTCCATTCCGACCTGATTGTATCGTATGAAAACAGTGATCAGAGCGGCTATCCCTACGCCATAATTAACGATCATGAAAACCTGCAGGAAGTTAATTATAATGAACCCAGTGGTTATCAGCAGGATTTGTTTACTTCAGGACTGGTAAATTCATGGAACAGGGGAAACTTATCTTTGCGTTCTGTTACCAGTGCTCAATATATAGATGATGCACAGATGATTGATCAGGATTTTACTCCAACATCACAGTTCTTCGTGACTCAACAAAGAATAAAAACAATCTTATCGCAGGAATTTACAGCAACCATAGAAAAGGAAGACCTCGAAACTGTTATTGGTGCATTTGCTTTTTCGAATCAACTCGACAAAGATGTACGAATAGAATTGGGAGAGGACAAAACCCGTATTGGTTATAAAACCTACGATCAGTCCACCCGTGGCATTGCCGCATTTACCCAAACCACAATCAGTAATTTCATAACCAGGAACCTTTCTTTTACTTCAGGGCTAAGGGTTGACTGGGAAAACTCTGATCAGGACTATTATTACGAGATGAGAAGAGATGGTAATGTAACACCTGTTAGTGAGAGCGATTCTGAGTTAAAGTTTTCGCAGGCATTACCAAGATTGACCTTTGATTATCAGCTGTACCCACAGGTTAACATATACGGATCGCTGACAAAAGGATATAAAACAGGTGGTTTCAACAGTACTTTTGAACGCCCGGAGGACCAGACATTCGAAGCGGAGCAAAGCTGGAACTACGAAGCCGGGATGAAAACAGGGTGGCTCTTCAATTTATTGCGGTTGAGCTTTTCAGGATTCTATATTGATTGGAAAAATCAACAGATATATCAGCCTGTTCCCGACGGAAGTGGCTCTATGCTCACAAATGCAGGTCGCTCGGTTAGCCGGGGACTGGAGTCTGAACTCATAATCAGACCCAACAAAACATTTGAAACAACCATCAATTTGGGACATACCCGTGCCACATTCGAAGAGTACCAGAAAAACGACTCAGTAAATCTGGCAGGAAACTTCCTTCCTTATGCTCCAAAACTCACACTATACGTTGGGCAATACATCGACATTCCGATTAACAGTAAAATCCTGGATAAAGCCGGAGTAAATATCAATTACCGGGGAACAGGAAAATTATATTGGAATGAAGAAAACAGTGCATCACAGGATTACTATGGAATTCTGAATGCATCAGCTACCCTTTCCCGCAAAAACATTTATTTTACCATCTGGGCAAAAAACATTACAGATACAGATTACCACGTTTTCAGGTTCGGTGCACTGGGGAACAATTACGCCCAAAGCGGAGTTCCGGCCATTTGGGGTGTACGAATAAGAGTTTTGTTACAGCAATAATAAATTATGAATCAGGCATTCAAAAAATATGGTACTCTTCTGAGCCTTTATCTGGCACAATCGATTCCCATGAGTTTTTTCTCGACGGTTGTGCCGGTAATCATGAGGCAGGAGGAGTATTCTCTCACTTCAATAGGGCTGATACAGTTGATAAAAATTCCCTGGATATTAAAATTTCTTTGGGCTCCAATGATCGATCATACCAGTCCTACCCGCAAGCATTATCGGCGCTGGATACTGGGAGCAGAAATATTTTATGCCCTTGTAATTGTTGGCATCAGTTTTTTTAATCTCTCCACCGACTTCACCACCATCATCATTCTGGTGGTCATTGCATTTATCGCGTCAGGCACACAAGATATTGCTACTGACGCCTTTGCAATCCTTACATTGAAATCAACCGAACGAAGTCTCGGCAACAGCATGCAATCAGGGGGCAGTTTCCTTGGAACAACCATTGGAAGCGGAGTTTTGCTGATGGCTTATTATTATATCGGATGGCAGGCACTGTTATTACTACTGGCATTTTTTGTCACCATGGCTATTATGCCGGTAATGTTTGCCCGACTGCCACTTGAAAAGGCAACAACAGCTCCAAAAAGAAGACCGCGTTGGGACGATGGTTTCAGCTTTTTCAAGCAAAAAGGAAACATCAGGCTTCTGTTTTTGTTATTAGTATATTATTCGGGGATTATTGGCATGCTGGCCCTGTTTAAGCCTTTCATGGTTGACCAGGGTTATACAGCAAAAGAAATAGGCCTGATTTCCGGAGTGTTTGGAACAGCCGTTGGTGCAGTATTTTCATTAGGTGGCGGCTGGCTTATCCGGCGAATGAAGCGAAACACAGCTCTTCAGATTATTTTGTTATCGGGCTTTATAACCTCGCTGTTTTTCGTCTGGGAAATGCAGGGACAAGTTCCGCTGTGGGCAATTTATGTAGCCAGTTCTATGGTTTGGGGAACCTATGGGATGGCATCGGTTTTTATTTACACCATAGCCATGGACAAAGTGAGACCGGGACTGGAAGGTACCGATTTTACCATTCAGATAATCATAACCCATTTAAGCAGTCTTTTCCTGACCATAGGATTGAGTAAGTTTGCAAATTCATTCGGCTACCAGGGCTTGTTTATTCTCGAAGCACATATTGGTATCATGTTATTGATTTTGTCACGAACCGTTTTTAAGAAAGTTGTAGAAAGATGATTGATCAAAAACTACTGGACAAGTATAATCTGCCGTTACCAAGATACACCAGCTATCCGCCGGCTACTTTTTTTCATGAAGATTTTACGCCAAAAGATTACATCAGAGCCGTTGAAGAATCGAACAATGAAGAACCGCAGGCCATTTCGCTATATCTTCACATTCCTTTTTGCACCAAGCTGTGCTTCTATTGCGGGTGTACCACGCATATATCCAGGAACAACGAATTGTATGACGAATACATCGAAGCTTTGATAAAAGAAATTGAAATCATTGCAACGCATATAGACACATCACGTCCGGTTACTCAGATACACTGGGGTGGCGGAACACCGAACGCACTCAGCACCGATCAGGTAGAAAAGATAATGAATGCCATTTATCACAATTTCAACACAGGTAATGACTCGGAAATAGCTATGGAATGTAACCCTGCTTATCTTACCAAAAACTACATTCAACAATTGTTGAAAATGGGCTTCAACAGGATCAGTCTTGGCATTCAGGATTTTGACGAAAAAATATTGCTCGCCGTAAACCGGGATCCGTCGGCATTGCCGGTACAGGAAATTATAGAGCAACTGCATAACGGAGGTGCATCAGTAAACCTCGATTTTATCTACGGTTTACCCTATCAGACACCCGATTCTTTTTCAGAAACCATTCGTCAGGCCATTGAGGTAGACCCCGACCGGATTGTCACCTTCTCTTATGCACATGTACCCTGGGTTAAAAGTCATCAGAAGACACTGGAAAAAAACGGGATTCCAGGCCCCGAAGAAAAGATGGCGATGTTTTTGAAAGGACGTGAAGAAATGGTAAAAGCCGGATATGTTCCCATTGGAATGGACCATTTTGCTCTGCCACAGGATCAGCTGAGTATTGCCCTGAAAAACAAAACTCTGCACCGAAACTTTCAGGGATATAGCACCCGGGAAACAACCGGCCAGGTTTATGCTTTTGGCATGTCGGCCATCAGTCAGTTGCACAATGCTTATGCCCAGAACACAAAAAATATCCCTGAATACATGAGGGCCGTCAAAAAAGGAGAACCCGCTACCCAAAAAGGTTATCTGACCGACAATACCGATATCGCAGTTCGAGAGATCATCAACGAAATAATGTGTAACAACCGTCTTAACTGGAAAGAAGTGGCTGAACGGATTCATAAATCCGAAGATGAGCTTAAAGCAGTCACCCGTTTTGACCCAAATCAACTCTTACCCCTGACAGAGGACGGATTGGTGACTTTCAACCGGGAAGAAATAACCGTTACCGAAAAAGGCCGCTTCCTGGTAAGAAATATAGCCGCTTTGTTTGACCCAAAACTGAAAACAGCAAAAAAACAGTTCTCGAAAACAATTTAATTTATAGATAATTAGTGTCTGTCCATAAAGTGCCATTTACTGTGTTACGCTCGTCCGAAAATTACTCATTTACGAAGAGTAAACTCCGTTTTTGGCGGCTTCGCAAGCCTTGTAAATGACACTTTATGAACAGACACATGATAAGTAAGAAACTTTTCCTACTTTATAGACGGGCTCTAATTAGACATTAGATGGTTAGATAGGTAGATGGCTACAATAATTCAGGAATATTGAAAAACTGTATCTTAATAAACAAATATTAATAGACATAATCATTTGATTTGAAGCGTATTGCAGGAGTTTAACAGAGTGTTGATTAATTTAACGGTCTATTATTAAAGGATAGAATAAAATTCACTAACCGGACTGTCTTTAGGCATTTAAGCGAAATCTATTCCTTCAGACAGGCATCGGACCAACAACTTAAGGCAATTTTATACTGATGAAGAAGGCAATAATCATTGGAGCAGGGCTTACCGGACTTACAACTGCCTGGAACCTGAAAAAGACGGGATGGCAGGTTACTGTTCTGGAACGAGACCTTAGAACTGGTGGTGCCATTCGTACTTATCGCGAAAAGGATTTCGTTTTTGAAAGCGGCCCCAATACCGGTATGGTTTCACATCCGGAGGTTACCGAACTCTTCGAAGAGCTGGGTCCTGAAATAAAAGTAGAGCCGGCCAATGAAGATGCCAAACGGAGGCTGATTTGGAAAAACGGGCGCTGGCACGATCTCCCTTCATCTCTGAAAGATGGCATCTCTACTCCCCTATTCTCATGGAAAGACAAATTTCGTCTGCTCACAGAACCCTTCAGAAAACCAGGAAAAGACCCTGATGAAACGCTCGACAAGCTGGTGAAACGAAGAATGGGGAAATCATTTCTCGATTATGCTGTCGACCCTTTTATTCTTGGCATTTACGCCGGCGATCCGTCACTTTTGGTGACCCGTTATGCTTTACCAAAACTCTATAATCTTGAGCAAAACTACGGCAGCTTCATCAAAGGCAGTTTTAAAAAACATGCCGAACTGATGCGGGAAAAAAAATACAATCCGCAACTCTATAAATATCACAAAAAGGCCACCAAAAAGATGTTCTCCATGTCGGGAGGTCTGGATAACCTCATCAAAGCACTTACCGGCAAGTTTACCGACGACGAAATTCTGCTGGGTTGCCACAGCATAACGGTATGCCCGATGGAAGGCCCTTACACGGTAAAATTTGAACAGCATGGAGAGATTAAAAACATGACCAGCCATGCAGTAATAACTACCACAGGCGCCCATGAAATACCTTCAATACTGCCTTTCTTAAGAGACGACGAAAAACAAAAAATCAACAATTTGTTGTATGCACGTGTTGTGCAGGTTTCGGTAGGTTACAATGAATGGCGCGGCATTCCCCTCAAAGCCTTTGGTGGTTTGGTGCCTTCTAAAGAGCATCGCGATATTCTCGGGATACTCTTCCTGTCTTCATTCCTGAAAAACAGAGCGCCCAAAAGTGGTGCATTGCTCTCGGTTTTCCTGGGCGGCGTTCGCAATCAGGACATCGTTGATCTTAAAGACGAGGAGATCAAGAAACTCGTACTTCCCGAACTGCAAAGGATGCTGATGGTACCCGACTGCAAACCCGACCTGATGCGTATCTTCAGGCATAACCACGCCATTCCGCAATACAGCGCCAGCACAGGAGAACGACTGGAAACTGTTAATAACATCCAAAAACAATTTCCCGGTCTTATACTGGGCGGCAACCTGCGTGACGGCATCGGGATGGCCGACAGAATCCGGCAGGGCTTTAACATGGCAAGTGAACTAAACGAACTATTTGCAAGAAAAGAAAAACATCAATGAGTCCGGTCTAAAAGCATCCTTATTGCCAAAATCTTTGTTGTTTATATTTTTGCATCCTCATTAACAACAGGGTTAACTTCGGTACAAAAATTTAAAACGCCTTGATTTTGGCAAAAATATGTCTTTTTATACCACACTCATCAATAACCTGAAAAACAAAACAAATGAGTAGAAATTAACGACCGTGCATCTCTTCTAAGAATATTTTTTATTCAAAAGCTTTTGTGATTTCAATAAAACACCTAATTTTGCAACCGCTTTCACCGGGAAACACAAGGTTTCCAAAAAGGAAGCAATCAATAAATTATTGGAGAGGTGGCAGAGTGGTCGAATGCGGCGGTCTTGAAAACCGTTGACCTTCACGGGTCCGGGGGTTCGAATCCCTCCCTCTCCGCAAAAAACATCCTTTTCTTAAAGGATGTTTTTTTTGCCTGAATGTGAGGGATTCGAACGAAGGGTTGGCCGGAGTTCGAATTTAGTCGGTTGAGTTTTTCAATTAAGTCGTCGAGCATATTGCGAACAGTAGGATAGCTTAATTTAAGAGCTTTGGACATCTGTTTGAGACTCCCGCTATTACGCACAAATGTCATTATAAATTCCTGTTCCTTTGGTGTGAGTTTCAAAAAAACAGGCAGACTGAAAGAACCAGTAATGGTTGGTTTCGCAGGCATCACAATGCAAACTGATCACTTTTAGCTCTCCCCCACAACCAGAACATACATTTTTTATTCAAATCTGAATATTTGTAATATTTCTTTAGTAAATTTGATTTGGTTAAGTCCGCACCAAAAAGTACATTTTTCTTTAAACGGGTCAAAGCTTTCCGGACTGCTGCACCAGAATTAACACACTGTTTATGAATATTTTTAAACTCCCTCTATCAATAAAAACGGAAAAGAAACTTTATTCGGCAATAGAGAATAGCAGACCATGTAAATTAACATATACATTCTCTGAACATGCAATAAGTGTCGATAATGTTTGCCCGGGAATTACTATTTCGCAAAAAGGCACCGGATTAAAAGCATAAGACCGATAATAAATCTTAGTGCCTGTCTATAAACTCGCAAAATTTTCACAATATGTGTGTCTGTTCAGAAAGTGTCATTTACAAGGCTTGCGAAGTCCGAAAATACGGAGTTTTCTCATCGTAAATGAGTAATTTTCGGAAGAGCGTAACGCAGTAAATGGCACTTTATGGACATAAGGGTTAATTAATATCCTCTGATTTAATAAAAACAACTTAAAGCTAACATTATGAAAAAAATCTGTTTTATTTGTCTAATCTGTTTGTCAGCATTGTCAATGATGGCCCTCATCAATAGCTGTGCCAACTCAGGCACTGTTAAGAAAGCCCCTGAAATCCCGATGAAAGACTTTTTCAGGAACCCTGAGAAGACTTCATTTCAAATCTCTCCCAATGGGGAATTTTTCTCTTTTCTGGCCCCTTATGAAAAACGGCTCAACATTTTTGTTCAGGCTGTAGATGGAGATTCTGCCGTACGAGTCACTTCAGAAACGGCACGTGATATTGCCGGGTATTTCTGGGCTAATAATAACCGCCTTCTCTTTTTAAAAGACACAGGAGGCGATGAAAATTATTCTCTTTACGGCGTTAACCGTGACGGAACCGAACTTAAAGCTCTAACGGAATTCCCGGATGTGAGGACAACAATTATCGACGATTTGCGAGATATTGAAGACGAAGTAATCGTAGGGCTTAATAAACGTGATCCAAGAGTATTTGACCCTTACAGATTAAATATTGAGACCGGGGAAATGCAAATGCTGGCTGAAAATCCCGGAAATGTCCAATTTTGGATGACTGACCATGATGGAAAACTACGGGTTGCCGGAGCCATTGAAGACGGGGTAAATGCAGCTTTGATGTATCGCGAAACAGAAAATGATGAATTCAAAGTTGTGCTTAAAACCAATTTTAAAGACGAACTAAACCCTCAGTTTTTTACGTTTGACAACGAAAAGCTTTACGCCGTATCCAATCTGGAGCGCGACAAAAAAGCACCTGTCATCTTTAATCCCGAAACCGGAGAAATAGAAGAAGTCCTTTATGAAAATGACCAATATGATGTCGAAGGTTTAAGCTATTCCAGAAAAAGAAAAGTTCTGACAAGCGCCTCTTATACATCATGGAAACGTCAACAATATTTCTTTGATGAACAAACCCGTCAGTTATTCGAACGTCTTGAAAAAGAACTGGGTGAATACGAGATTGTTATAACCGATACCGACAAAGAAGAAAAACGCTTCATCGTAAGAACATACAGCGACCGGTCTCGTGGAGCTTATTACTTTTATGACTCCGAAACAGATGAGCTTAAAAAGGTTGCCGATGTCAGCCCCTGGATTGATGAGACCAACATGGCCAAAATGCTTCCTGTGGAATACCTCTCGCGCGATAGCCTTACCATTCACGGATATCTTACCTTGCCTAAAGGACATACCATGGAAACAGCCAAAAATCTTCCGGTTGTTGTAAATCCCCACGGAGGCCCCTGGGCTCGTGACAACTGGGGATTCAACCCTGAAGTACAGTTTTTAGCCAACAGAGGTTATGCAGTATTACAAATGAACTTCCGTGGCTCTACAGGCTATGGAAAAGAATTCTGGGAAGCATCATTTAAACAATGGGGACAATCGATGCAGGACGACATTACTGACGGCGTAAACTGGCTGATCGAAAAAGGTATTGCCGACCCTGAGCGAATTGCTATTTATGGCGGCAGCTATGGCGGATATGCAACATTGGCCGGCCTTACCTTCACTCCCGATTTGTATGCCGCCGGTGTGGATTATGTAGGGGTTTCCAACCTGTTCACTTTGCTTGAAACCATTCCTCCCTATTGGGAACCCATGCTTGATATGTTTTACGAAATGATGGGACATCCCAAAGAAGACAGTTTGCTCTTGCGTCAGATATCACCTGTCTTCCATGCCGACAAGATCAAAGCTCCACTCTTTATTGCACAAGGGGCGAACGATCCCCGTGTCAACAAAGCAGAATCGGACCAAATGGTGGAAGCCTTGAAACAAAGAGGTATTGAAGTGCAATATATGGTTAAAGACAACGAAGGACACGGCTTCAGGAACGAAGAAAACCGCTTCGATTTCTATGCAGCTATGGAGAAATTCCTTGAAGAACATATTGGGGAAAAAGAAGAATAATTATTTGTCATATTGAGTCCACTTCTGAAAGAATCTTTCAGGAGTGGACTCATTGTTTAATATCCGCCTGTTTCTGATTAACTTCCCAAATTCTCCGATACTCAACACAACTCCCATAGTAAAAAGATTCACACAAATAGGGTGTTGAATAAGCCAAAAATACAACAATTATACTGCATAGGCGCTTAGCGAAGTAAAGCAACCAATATGCGCCATTTGAATAGCCTGTCTGCATTTAGCAAAACGAAAGACAAATATTTACTGCAAGCCTTTACCAATTATGAAAATTTTTACTTAAACCCGAAAAGTTCAAAAAAATATTCATATATTAGTCTTTGCCGAAACGGGAAAAAAGCACCATTAGGCCAATAACTTAAGTAAATTTTATACGAATGAAAAAGAACGCATTAACACTAATTTTGTTAGTTCCTTTGCTGATGGCATGCAACCAACCACAAAATCAGCTTACGCAGGAAGAGAAAAGCGAAGGTTGGCAACTTCTTTTTGACGGATCCACAACCAATGGATGGCACATGTTCAACGGGCCGGATACAGTTACCGGGTGGATTGTCGAAGACCAATGTCTTGTTGCCCTTGGTAAAGGCGGCGATATTGGCGGGGATATTGTTACCAACCGTCAATATAAAAACTTTGAACTCAGATGGGATTGGAAAATTTCACCACAGGGTAACAGTGGTGTAATGTACCATGTCATTGAAGATGGCAGGTTTGGAGCGCCCTACCTGACAGGCCCCGAATACCAGATGATTGACGATCTCGACTTCCCCCAGGAGCTGGCCGACTGGCAGCTGACAGGTGCCGATTATGCCATGTACCCGGCCGATCCTGAAGCAAAAATCATAAAGCCGGCAGGCGAATGGAATACATCACGCATCGTCTTTGACAATGGTCACGTAGAACACTGGCTTAACGGTGCAAAAATTGTTGAGTTTGAAGCATGGAATGATGAATGGTTCGAACTCAAAAACAGCGGTAAGTGGGAAAATGTGCCCGAATACGGCCTGGCTCAGAAAGGACTTATCTGCCTGCAGGACCATGGCAGCAAAACCTGGTTCAGAAACGTAAAAATCAGAGAACTTCCGGACAAGCCACAATCTTTCGAGCTTTTCAACGGGACTAACCTCCATGGATGGAAACAATACGGCAACGAAAAAATGGTATGTGGAAGATAGCGTTATAGTAGCAGAAAACGGCCCCGAAAAAAAATATGGTTATCTGGCTACCCGCCGGTATTTCGATGACTTTGACCTGACACTGGAATTCAAGCAGATCAGGGACGGCAATAGCGGACTGTTTTTCAGAAGTATGCTGGAAGACACCAAAATTAGCGGTTGGCAGGTAGAAATTGCTCCTCCCGGAAAAGACACCGGAGGTATATATGAATCGTACGGCCGTGGCTGGCTAGTTCAGATACCAGACGAAAAAGAGGATATACTCCAATATGGTGAATGGAATACCCTCAGGGTTCGTTTAGAAGGCTCAAAAGTCACCACCTGGCTCAACGGTGAGCAAATGATAGAACTGGAGGATGAGAAAATTGGTCAGGCACAGGGTCGAATAGCCCTGCAAATCCATGACAATGCCGATATCAAAATATTATTCCGGAATCTGAAGTTAGATGAGTTGTAATCAATAGGGACGCGCAGTCGCGCGTCCCTACTCATATCAAAAACTCAAGACCTTCCAGTCCTCCTTCAAATAACCGGTAAGCGGCTGTCCCATGGGAATAACCTCAATTCCCAGCTTTTCAAGTTCGGGGGTTACGCCATATTCTCCGGCACATACACTACATGCCTGAACTTTGACGCCGGCTTCCATCAGTCCTTTTACTTTCTCCTGCAACGAATCATCCGAGGCCAATAGTTTAGTGGATGGGCCCCATACCACCAAAACCACATCATCGAACCACCTCTGCATTTTGGCGCCCTGAGTATACATCAAAACCACCTTTTCTGCAACCTCTTTGTCCCCGCTGGTCCATAATACTGCTATTTTCTCTGATTTGCTCATAAATTTTTACTTTTAAACAGGGTTTGCTAATTAACACTTAAATAATTAATAATAAATTATTTACATAAGAAAGTGTCATTTACAAGGCTTGCGAAGTCCGAAAATACGGAGTTTTCTCATCGTAAATGAGTTATTTTCGGACGAGCGTAACACAGTAAATGGCACTTTACGGGCAGACAATAAATATCTAAGGGTCTATTAAAACTACATATATCAATATTTGTTCATTTTCCTTTTGACAACGGAATTTCATAAATCATTCGGTGATTTCTTTAACCGGAAAAATTTCAACACCTCTTTGATGATACAACATACAGGTAGACGGTATGATGAGGCCACCAACAAGGAAATAATTGATTCATACGCCATCGCCGATCTGAAAATGGACTATTCCTTCGAAAACGTTTCGCTTTTTTCTTCTCTTAAAGCATCTCTGGAAATTAAAAACATAACGAACGAAAAATATGTCGGAGCCATTGAGGTATCCGATGATGCCAGTCAGGGCAAAGCGGCATACATTGCCGGATCACCACGAAGCATTGCCGGAAGTTTAACCATAATGTTCTGATAAACAAATCCGGCATATAAATGTTTAGAAAATAACATACTTAACCTGCTTTATTCATAAGTTTTC
>NZ_AHZV01000353.1 GCF_000250735.1 Anaerophaga thermohalophila str. Valhall | reverse complement strand
TTATCAAATCAAATTTGATGAGGACGCTTGTGTTTTGCCGATAGTTGAGCATCGTAATAGATAATTTATGAATAATGCAGGTTAAAGTAAATTGGACTAAAAAAAAAGTCTTCAACAGTTTTGAAAGTACCTTTTCAAACCATGTTGAAGACGTTTTCAATTTTTTTAAGGGGCAGGAATTATGCAGCGGTAACTATTATGCCAGGCGAGTTTACGATCTGGGATGATACTGGATAATAGTATTCTTGAGATACTCTTTATCCAGGTGCGTATAAATTTCTGTTGTAATGATCGATTCATGCCCAAGCATTTCCTGTACTGCTCTCAGGTTGGCTCCTCCGTCGATCAAGTGTGTGGCAAATGAGTGGCGGAAAGTGTGTGGACTAATGTTTTTCTCAAGTCCGAGTTTTCGGGTGATGTTTTTAATGATGGTAAAAATCATAACCCGCGATAATTTTTTACCCCGTCTGTTGAGGAAAAGAATATCCTCATGGTCGGGATGAATTCTTAAGTTTCTCCGGTATTCGCTCAGATAAAGGTTGATCTCTTTTATGGCTTTGGTGCTGATCGGAACCAGTCTTTCCTTACTGCCTTTTCCTTCAATTTTCACAAAACCGGATTCGAAAAAGAGGTTTGATATCTTCAGATCGATCAGTTCTGAAACACGCAGGCCGCAACTGTATAATGTTTCCAGTATGGCTTTGTTGCGTTGGCCTTCGGGCTTTTTGGTGTCGACAGCATTTATGATGGTATCAATTTCCTCTACCGACAAGATTTCCGGAAGTTTACGTCCAACTTTTGGTGTTTCAAGCAGAGCTGTAGGATCCTTATCTACTTTTTCTTCAATGAGAAGATACTTGTAAAACGACTTAATACCGCTAATAATCCGGGCTTGTGTCCGTGGACTGATGCCTTTGTCATTCACCCATTCCATCATCTCTTTCAGGTGGTCAAGCTTTACCTTTTCCGGGCTAACATCATACCCTTTTTCTTTCAAAAACTGAACTAATTTAAGAAGGTCTGTAATGTAAGCATGGATAGAATTATCTGAAAGACCCTTTTCAACTTTTAAGTAGTTCTTAAACCCGTTAACTTCTTGTTCCCAATTCATGTCGCTGTTCATTTTTATTAATAATCCTTAAATTGCTATGCAGAGTGTTATTGTTATCAGAACCGATGCCTTCTCCATGTGTTTACAATCCAAATACAGTAAAAGCCCGGCACGAATTTTCTATAATCACAATTATTATACCGAAAGTCTATATGTATTCACTTTTGTTTTTCAAATGTTAAATATCTAACTTTTGTGTACTATGAACACTCAAGGTTAAATAATGGCTACACAATCAAAGAAATTATCATTGGTTAAAGTTGCGAAAATTTTTTATGTAAATGCAAATATTTTCTTAAATATTTTGTCATATCAATAGATTTTGTAATATATTGTTACAACACTTAGATGTCAGATTTGTTTGCCCAGAGTCAATAAATTGTTTGACAGTTTTTTGTATAAAGTATTGATCACAGTTTTTTATTTTATGATGATGTCGTATTTTTGCACCCTGTTAAGCTTCTGTTTTAATGGAACGGCATGATATCGATTTTCCAAACTTTGATATATTAAATTATTCATGCAAGTTTACCGATAGGTCGGGGGAAGCAATAACTTAGACAAATTTTTGTATGAAACGAGCATGGCAAAGATTGCCATAATAGATCATTAGATTTTTAGATATAAGTAATTTAGTCAATAGTTTTTAGTCAATAGTCAATAGGAGTGATTTAGAGGTACTGACATATTTCAAAAGCTGACAAAATTGCATAAATAACATGTTTTGAGCGGCTTGTGGTTTTGTTAGATATAAGATGTAAGATGAAACGAATATGACAGAGTCTACCTCAATATATGTTTAAATCTTCACATTCCAGTTCTATTAAGCCTTAAAATCAAATTTTATACGAATGAAACGAGCATGGCAAGGAAGTTCTTACATGCGAGTTCCATTCGACCTTAATAAATAAATTATACGAATGAAAATTCTGATTATTAATGGCCCGAATTTGAATTTATTGGGTACTCGTGAGCCGGATACTTACGGTAAGGAATCTTTCGACCGGTATCTTGATATTTTACAAAAGAAATTTTCTTCAACCCAAATTGACTACTTTCAATCCAATATTGAAGGGGAATTGATAAATAAAATTCATGAGTATGGATTTGGAGATTTCGGTATAATTCTGAACGCAGGGGGTTACACTCACACTTCTGTCGCTTTGGCTGATGCTGTTTCTGCTGTTGAAGCTCCTGTAATAGAAGTGCATATCTCCAATGTTTTTAAGCGTGAAAATTTCAGACACCATTCTTTTCTCTCACCGGTTTGCAAAGGTGTTATTTGCGGCTTTGGTCTTGACTCTTACCGGCTGGCCATTGAAGCGTTACTGAATCAATAATCAAAGGAAGTATTTTATTTAAAATCAGAATGAATGAAGAAGTTCACCAAAATTGTTGCAACAATTTCTGACAAAAGGTGTGAAGTTGAGTTTATCAGGAGCCTGTTTGAGGCGGGGATGAATGTAGCAAGATTGAATACCGCTCATTTAGATTTCGACGGCATAACAAGGATTGTTACCAATATCAGGGAAGTATCCGATGAAATCGCCATTCTTATTGATACAAAGGGACCTGAAGTACGTACAACTGTAGCAGATGATGACATTGACTTAAAGGCAGGAAACCAAATTATTCTTTCAGGAGAGCCGGATGAAAGAACCACGAACAAAAAGATATGCGTATCTTATCCCCATATAGCCGATGATGTTTCGGCAGGTACAACTGTTTTAATTGACGACGGGGAGATAGGACTCGAAGTCATTGAGAAAAAAAGTAACGGACTACTATGTAAAGTGCTAAATAATGGCGTGCTTGGAAGTCGAAAAAGTGTGAATGTGCCGGGTGTACGCATTAATTTGCCATCTTTAACGGCACGGGATAAAAGTTTTATACGGTATGCCATTGAAAACGATATTGATTTCATAGCTCACTCTTTTGTTCGTAACAAAGAAGATGTTATTGAAATTCAGAAAATTCTTGATGATCACGACAGCCCGGTTAAAATAATTGCAAAAATAGAAAACCAGGAGGGCGTTGAAAAGATTGATGAAATTCTTGAGCATGTATATGGTGTTATGGTTGCGAGGGGCGATCTCGGGATAGAGATTCCACAGGAAAAAATACCAGGGCTGCAGCGCCAATTGATTCGTAAATGTGTAGAAGCTAAAAAGCCTGTTATTGTAGCTACTCAAATGCTACATTCCATGATCAAGAATCCTCGTCCTACCAGAGCAGAGGTTACCGATGTTGCAAATGCTATTTATTACCGCACCGATGCAATTATGCTAAGTGGAGAAACCGCTTATGGGAAATATGCAGTGGAGTCGGTTAAGACCATGTCACGGATTGCTGAAGAAGTGGAAGCTGCCAAAGATAGCCGGAATGATATTCCTGTGGATGTGGTCGGGCATGATATTACTGCTTACCTTGCCGACACCGCTGTAAAAGCTTCTAAAGAACTGGATATAAAAACAGTACTGACAGATAGTCTGACGGGAAAAACTGCTCGTTATCTGGCCGCTTTTCGCGGACCTAATCCTGTGATTGCGCTTTGTTACAATAAACGTGTAGGGCGCGAACTGGCACTTTCATACGGGGTCTTTCCAGAGCTTACAGAACCAGGCAGTTCAAAAAGTGAAATTTTGAGCAATACCCTGATGCGTTTAAAAAAATACCATACCATTCAGGATGATGACCTTGTTGCCTATCTCGGAGGTAGTTTCGGAATAGGTGGGGGAACCACTTATCTTGAGATCATGACCGTGGAAGGATTGTTGAAAAAACATAACCGGATAACTGATAAAGATAGTTGATGTCTTTTCTGGTATAACAGGTGGGAAAAAAAGTGGATTTTCTACATCAATAGTATTGCAGAATTAAAAAGAACCGTTATCTTTGCAACGCTTTAAAAACAAAGGGAAGCATACATTTCCGGTCTGGTAGTTCAGTTGGTTAGAATGCCGGCCTGTCACGCCGGAGGTCGCGGGTTCGAGTCCCGTCCAGACCGCCAACCGGAAAAAATTTACTACCACATAATTAGGTCTGGTAGTTCTAGTTGGTTAGAATGCCGGCCTGTCACGCCGGAGGTCGCGGGTTCGAGTCCCGTCCAGACCGCAAAAAGGGTCATTAGAAATCAATCTGATGACCCTTTTTTGCGTTTTTTCTCATGCTTTAAAAAAGGAGAAATTGACCTTGCCATAATGTCGATTTTGCCAGAAGAAAGGATTGGTTTCAAAATTCTTGTCCGGCCCATGTTCAAGGACAAATAAGCCATCTTTTGTTAAGCTTTCGGAATGCATTACCATGTCTGGTAATTCTGCTATTTGGGGTAAGTCAAAAGGAGGGTCGGCAAAAATGAATGTGTATTTCTTGTTATTCTTTTCTATGAATTTGAATACATCGGCTTTAATAACTTTCAGATTATTATCAATGTTGAATCCGGCTGCTGTTTTTTTAATAAAACTGAAATTCGCATAGTTTTTCTCAATCGCAGTAACGGATAGACATCCGCGTGATGCAAATTCGTAAGAAACGGCCCCGGTTCCACTGAATAAATCCAGTACTTCCTCGTTTTCAAAATCAATCAGATTGTTGAGAATATTAAAAAGGCTCTCCCTTGCCTGATCGGTAGTTGGCCGGGCTTTAAAAGATGGCGGCGGTGAAAATCGCCGGCCTTTTAGTTGACCGCTTACGATACGCATGATGCCAGACTTAACAAATTATGAAACCGGTGCCCGGGGACATCTTTAAAAAGATAGCTGTATTGGAAACCCGAAGGCAAACCGGGTTGTTTTACATGTTTTATGTATTTCTCCAGTGTTTTCCTGATGACATTGAATTCCGGGTGGGCCCCGATAAGCTGTATTTCGGTATTGGAAGGCGGAAGTTGCAATTGCTCGAAAACAAACAGGGTGTAATAGATCAAATCATTCTCACCTCTTATCTGGAATGAATTGCTGAGTTTGAGATTGTTTTTTTCTATCACTACTATGTCAAAATAATTACTTTGTAAGTTGATAATTAATTGTGTTTTGCTTACTCCTGGCCGGCTAATGGCAAGTTTTGTCTCGGTCATAGGAATGTATTGCTGAAAAAAGGAGGGTTCGGGGAATTGGCGTTTAAAGATATCACCCAGTTGAGAAGGGATGGCAAAAATATTCCAGGCGTCGGCAAGCTTCATCTGAGAAAACACAATATTATGATTTTCCGGAACCTCATGTGTGAAACGGAGCCATCCGGCAGCCTCATCAGGAGTGAAAAGTCCTGATGGAACCAGTGTTGAAAAACGGGATGGAATGAGAATAAAAACTTTTTTGTAGGGGAGATTTAAAAGCTCGTTTTGTTCGAATATCTTGTTTGTGAGTTCGGGCAGATCGGTTTCTTTGACCTTGTGATGAAAAGAAAAGTATCTGAATTGAATGTACTTATTTCTAACAGGATCGAGAATAGAAAAAGAAAATCCATCCAGGCACACCTGGATGGATAAAAAATATGACAGTGTAATATTGGTGTCAAAAGTTTCGTCAACTAACGAAAGGTCGGGAACCATAATTAAAACATTTGTGGTTATTCCCAATTACCGGCACTGTTGTTTGCTTCGGTGAGTGACCCCACTTTGAGGCCGGGATATTTTTCGTAAGCTTTGGCTTCTTCGTTTAAGTTGATAATAAGCTGTTCATCAAGGCCTTTCAGATAAGTATTGTTGTGTACCTTTGCTTCAAAAACAGGTACTTCAACACCCGATGCCGTTTCTATGGTTGTGGCTTCCATCTCAAACTCTTCTTTGTTGGTAAAAGGAACGTACCGGAGTGAATCGGCTACGAAATTTCCATCAAAAAGAGAATCTTTGACGGAAACGTAAATGGTATCGCGTTGAATAATTCCCATTTTAAGGGCTTTCAGCTCGGTCATTCCCTCCTCAATCATGCTGTCGGTCAACCTTCCTTCCATGCGGATAAGCCGGAGCGAGTCGTTGTTGATAAAGTTGATCAACGTATCAAAACTTCCGGTAAACTCTCCATACACCGATTTGTATGCTCTCTGCGCTTCTCTAATGCCCTGGAGGCGTTCAATTACTTTCTCCTGCCGCATTTGGTGGGCTTCTTTAAATCTTACCGGCTTTTGAATGCTTTCCCAACACAAGTATCCCAACGCAAGGATGGCAATGGTCAGAATAATCTGGATTGCTGTTTTCATTATTTTTCGGATTTTTGTTTTTGTTTCAATTGCACAAATTTAAAAAAAAATTCAAACCGCCATTTCTTTATACCAAATAATTCATAAATCTTTGTTTTCGCTTCTGTTTTTTTCTTTTGATGATTATTGTATCACAATATTTCTTAACTCGCTTGTAATGCAGCGTGAATTAATTTTATGAATATTTTTTGTATAACTTTGAATATCAAATTGATAACATTTTCTTTAACTGTTTGTGCCATTGCCGGCCACTCTATGGGTTGACCAGTCAGGCGATTATCTGAATATCTGTTTCAAATATAACTGACAATTTGCTGGAAGACAAATGCCGGTTGGAGAAGAAGAAATAAAAGTATGTTAGAAGATTTCCTGAAAGAAAGAATACTGACTGAATTTGGGATGGAGCCTACTCCGTCGCAAAATGAATCAATCGGTCGAATTGCCCGGTTTTTAGCCGATCGGTCGGGCGATACGGCTTTTGTTATGAGAGGCTATGCTGGGACGGGTAAAACGACTCTTGTCAGATCCATCGTGAAAGTCTTGAGTGAATTCGGTCAAAAATCGGTTCTACTTGCCCCAACAGGACGGGCAGCCAAGGTTTTAGGGAACAGTGCCGGTGCTCCGGCGTACACCATACACAAAAAAATCTATCGTCAGAAATCCTCAAAAGATGGTTTTGCTGCTTTTGACCTGGATCGTAATTTACACAAGGATACATTGTTTATAGTTGATGAGGCGTCAATGATTTCAAATGACGGGGGAGGGGGATTTTTTGGTTCCGGCAGGTTGCTCGACGATTTGATGCGCTATGTTTACGAAGGCCGGAACTGTAAGTTGATGCTTATTGGAGATGATGCGCAGCTGCCACCTGTTGGCATCACCCTTAGCCCTGCACTCGAGGAGAACAATATTGCTGCCTTCGGGTTAAATGTGTTTTCTGCATCTTTAACCGATGTGATACGTCAAAAAATCGGAAGCGGTATACTCTTCAATGCTACCCGGCTCCGGGAAATGCTGGCAAATCATTCTGAATCCATTGATTATCCCCGGTTTTTGGTTGAGGGATTTCCGGATGTTTTTCGCATCACGGGCACCGGGCTTATTGAAGAGCTCGACTATTGTTACAGCAATTACGGACTGGAAGATACATTGGTAATATGCCGGACAAATAAACGGGCCAACCTGTATAATCAGGGCATAAGAAATACAGTGCTTTACAGAGAAGAACAGTTGGCAGTGGGCGATTATCTTTTAATGATGAAGAATAATTATCACTGGTTAAAAGATAACCAGGAAATTAGCTTTATAGCCAACGGCGACATTGCTGAAGTTATCAGGATAAACAATTACCATAATCTTTACGGTTATCATTTTGCGGATGTTGTTCTCAGGCTGGTCGACTATAAAGAAATTGAAATTGATGTCCGGATTATCCTGGATTCCCTGATGAGTAAAGGAGCGGGGCTGACCCAGGAAGAACAGGAGAAATTTTTTTATGAGGTGATGAAGGATTATGAAGATGTATCTGAGTCAAAAAAGCAATACAGAAATACAAGAGAAAACGATTTTTACAACGCCCTTCAGGTGAAATTTGCCTATGCCATGACTTGTCATAAGTCGCAGGGCGGCCAGTGGAAAGCGGTGTTTGTGGATTTGGGATATTTTACAGAGGATTATCTTACCCGCGACCTGCTGCGGTGGCTCTATACAGCAGTAACAAGAGCTACCGAACGGGTTTATTTTGTTAACTTTCCTGATGCCTTTTTTGAAAGATGATGCAGGAGTCCACTTCTAAAAGTCTCTTTTTGATAATCTTATTGTTGCAACCATTTCCATGCTCGTTTCATCACGATAATTTATGAATAAAGCAGGCTAAAAAGACTAATTTTTACTCTGTGGGACTCTGTGCTAGCTCCGTGGAGCTTTGTGAAACAATGAATTACACAGAGTGTCACAAAGTACGCACAGAGATTCACAGAGTATCACAGAGTTTTTAGACAGTCCCTTTCTCTGTTATTCGCCCACCTCCATATCGTCCATTATCTGGTCTATTTTTTTCAGAGCCTTTTCAGTTATTTTGTTGAAATCTTCCCGTTTTTTCAGTTCATCTTTTACTTCAAAATAGAATTTGATTTTCGGCTCGGTTCCGGAAGGGCGAACAGAAATTTTGGAGCCGTCTTCAGTAAAGAACTGGAGAACATTGGAGGTGGCCGGCTTATCAGTTATTTCGGCAACTTCGCCGGTGATAAGATTCTTCGATTTCAGGGTCAGATAATCTTTCACCAATGATACTTTGGCGCCGCCAAGTCGGGTTGGAGGTGTCTCCCTGAATTTCTTCATTAGAGATTCAATCTCTTCAGCTCCGCTCTTCCCTTTACGTACAATATACTTCATCTTTTCCTGGGAAAAACCATACGTGATGTATATGTCAAGAAGCAATTCGAAGAGCGATTTTCCCTGATCTTTTGCCAGAGCAGCAATTTCACTCATCATAACCACTGCACCAACTGCATCTTTGTCGCGAACATAATCGCCAGGGAGGAATCCGTAGCTTTCTTCACCGCCGCAAATATACTTTTTCCGGCCTTCCAGTTCTCTTATTATCCCGGCAATCCATTTGAACCCTGTGTATGTATCATAACACTCTACTCCTGCAGCATCGGCAATGGTTTTAATAAGTTCGGAGGTGACAATGGTTTTTACCGTGTATTCTTTTCCTGTCAACAAGCCTTTTTCTTTCCATTGGTTCAGCATGTACCAGGTGAGCAAAATGGCGGTCTGGTTACCATTGACCAGAACAAACCTGCCGGTTTCATTTCTGAAGGCAACGCCCAACCGGTCTCCGTCAGGGTCAGTAGCAACCACAAGGTCGGCGCCGGTTTCTTCTGCCCTGGCAATGGCCATCTCCAGTGCGGCAGGCTCTTCAGGATTGGGCGAAACAACGGTAGGGAAGTCGCCACTCACTACATCTTGTTCGGGGACATGAATGATGTTTTCAAAACCTATTCTTTTCAAGGCTTCGGGGAGGATTTTGACAGTGGTGCCGTGAATGGGACTGAAAACTATCTTCATATCTTTCTGACGCCGGATAACATCGGGATTGAAAGAGAGTGAAGCGACCTGCTGAATGAATTTTTCGTCCATGGCTGCCCCGATAATTTCAATTAAATCGGGGTTACCGTCAAATTTAATATCCTCAACATTCGTAATTTTCTGAACTTCTTTGATGATGTTTTTATCATGTGGCCCTATGATTTGGGCGCCGTCTTCCCAATAAGCCTTGTATCCGTTATATTCTTTAGGGTTGTGTGATGCGGTAAGTATAACACCACTCTGACACTTTAATTCGCGGATCGCATACGAAATTTCAGGGGTGGGGCGCAGATCATCAAAAAGGAAGGCTTTAATGCCGTTGGCCGAAAAAATATCAGCTACGGTTTCGGCAAAGAAACGACTGTTGTTACGGCAGTCGTGACCAATTACCACTTTAATTTCCTGAAGTCCGGCAAATTGTTTTTTCAGATAATTGGCCAGTCCCTGAGTAGCTGCTCCAACTGTGTATTTATTCATACGGTTGCTTCCTACCCCCATGATGCCTCTCAAGCCCCCGGTTCCAAACTCCAGGTCTTTGTAAAAGGCATCAATTAATTCGGAAGGGTCATTGCTCTCGAGCATTTCCTTCACCCTGGCCCTGGTTTCCTGGTCGTATTTACCCTTAAGCCATTGTTCGGCTTTTTGTTTTACCAGGTCTGGTATATTTTCTCTTGTCATATCTTATATTTTTTAATTGTTTTTTCGGACAAAACTACACAGACACACATATTGTAAAAATTTTTGAGAGTTTATAGACACAATACTCCGTTAAACTTTTGTAAAACATTGCAAAACAATTGTTTGCATCTAAAGAGGTTTAATTGTTAAAATACAGTATATCAAGGTTGTTCGAAACGAGCATGGCAAGGTTTCCCACAACAAAAATATGTATAAATGCTTGCATGCGAATTCCATCAGACCAATAACTTATACATAAATTTATACTGATGAATTATCTTACATCTTATATCTAAAAATCTAACGATCTATTGTAACAGGAATACGCCAAACAAATTTACAATAAAATCCTTTTTACAAGAGGCCGGAATCTTTCATCTTTTTCAGGCACTTAATCAAGCTGTCTTGCCAGTGGGGAATTTCTATTTCATAAGTTTTCTTTATCAGAGATTTATCCATCACAGAATAAAAGGGCCGTGGAGCTTTAGTCGGAAACTCGCCGGACTCTACTGGAAAAACGCGGCATTCCGAACCTGCTTCACGGAAGATGGCAACGGCAAAGTCGTACCAGCTGCATACGCCTTCATTGGAAAAATGGTAAACACCCGGAACAAAGCTTTTTTCCTTTGATTCTATTTTATGTATGATTGTGAGAATTGAACTGGCGAGATCATTGGCAAGAGTCGGAGTGCCAACCTGATCGAAAACCACTTTTAGGGATTCTTTTTCCTGTCCAAGCCGGAGCATGGTTTTCAGGAAATTCCGGCCGTATTCGGAATAGAGCCAGGAAGTGCGAATGATCATACTTCGGGAGTGCTTTTTCAGCACCGCTTCTTCGCCCAGTAACTTTGATTTTCCGTAAACCGATTCGGGTTGTTTGGGGTCGCCGGGTTTCAGGGGCCGGCAATGCTGCCCTCCAAATACATAATCGGTAGATATATGAATAAAACCGGCATCCATTAAAGCTGCTTCCTCTGCAAGGAGCGCCGGGGCCTCGTAATTTAGCTTAAAGGCGGTCTCTCTGTCTTCCTCGGCTTTGTCGACAGCAGTATAAGCAGCACAGTTTATAATGAAGTCAAATTTTTTACCGTAAAAAAATTGCTTGATGGATTCAGGATTGGTGAGATTCAGTTTATCAATAGTGGAAAATGTGAACCTTGCCCACCCGGTTCTTTTTGATAATTCTTCAAACGTACTTCCCAGTTGCCCTTCTTTTCCGACAATTAGTATTAGTTGTTGCATGTTTTCAGTTTTTGAAGACAAAATTCCTTTCGGCTTCATTGAATGCTGGCAGGACTTTGTCCTTCCCTGAAACAATAATCTCGTTTTCAGGAATCTGCCAATCGATATTTAAAGTTGCATCTTTGTAGTTAATACCCCTTTCTGCATCTTTATTATAGAAATTATCGCATTTATAGGAGAAAATGACTTCGTCGCTTAACACCGAGAACCCGTGTGCAAAACCCCTGGGATAAAAAACTAGCAGGTGACTGTCATCACTCAGCTCAATCGAGAGATGTTCTCCAAATGTTGGTGATCCCTGGCGCAAATCCACGGCAACATCCAAAACTTTTCCTTTCAGTACCTGAATAAGCTTAGCCTGTGAAAAGGGAGCCAACTGATAATGGAGCCCCCTTATTACCCCTCTGACTGATGAAGAGACATTATCCTGAACAAAATCGGAGGAGATACCTTTTTTTTCATACTTTTCTTTGTTGTAAGATTCATAAAAATATCCCCTTTGATCCGCGAAAATGTCCGGTTCGATAATGAGCAGTCCGGGTATTTTGGTTTCGTGTATTTGCATAAACGTTATAATTGTTTTTGTATTGTTTTTAGGTTTTGGTCTGCAATTTTTATTAGATACTGTCCGTAATCGTTTTTCTTAAGTGGCTCGGCCAATTTTAAAAGTTGTTCTCTGCTGATGTATTCTTTTTTATAAGCAATTTCTTCGATACAGGCAACTTTAAGGCCCTGTCTTTTTTCGATGGTTGCAATAAAGTTGGATGCCTGAAGCAGGCTGTCGTGTGTACCGGTATCGAGCCAGGCCATTCCTCTGCCCAGGAGTTGTGTTTTCAGGCGTTTTTCGTCAAGGTAGAGCTGGTTCAGATCGGTGATTTCTAATTCTCCCCGTTTGCTGGGCTTCAGTGTTTTAGCTTTGCTTACCACATCGGGGGGATAGAAATACAATCCTGTAACTGCATAATTTGATTTCGGATGGAGTGGTTTTTCTTCAATGCTCAGCACATTGCCTTTCTCATCAAAGTCTGCCACCCCGTATCTTTCCGGATCGTTGACGTAATAGCCGAAAATAACGGCATGGTTTTCACTGGCATTTACGTTGTTAAGGATTCGGCTGAATTCATAACCGTAAAAGATGTTATCGCCCAGTATCAGACAAACCGGATCGTCTCCTATAAATTCTTCTCCGATCAGAAAAGCTTGTGCCAATCCGTCGGGGGAGGGTTGCTCTGCATACTCGAAGGTAATACCCCATTGTTTGCCGTCGCCAAAAAGTCTGCGGTAGAGGGGCAAATCTTCGGGCGTGGAGATGACCAGTATTTCGCGTATTCCGGCAAGCATTAAAACGGAGAGCGGATAATAGATCATGGGTTTGTCGTAAACCGGAATAATCTGTTTAGAGATGCTTTGGGTAGCAGGATAAAGGCGTGTTCCTGAGCCACCTGCCAGAATAATGCCTTTGTACTTAGCCATGAAAATGTGGTTTTTAAGTGGTCAACAAATTGTCGAAATATTCAATGGTTTTCTTTAGTCCTTCGCGAAGCTCAATCTTCGGTTCCCAGTTGTTCAACTCCCTTTTTGCCAGTGTTATGTCCGGTTGACGCTGGGTTGGATCATCTTCAGGCAGCGGCTTATATATGATTTTCGATCTTGATCCCGTCAGATCTATAATTTCATTTGCAAGATACAGCATCGAGAATTCATGCGGATTACCAATATTAACCGGCCCGTAAAAATCATCCCTGGAGTCCATCATACGCAACATCCCTTCAATGAGGTCATCGATGTACTGAAAACTCCTGGTTTGATTGCCATCGCCAAAGATGGTTATTGGCTCGTTTTTCAGAGCCTGGACAATAAAATTCGAAACTACCCGGCCGTCGTCCTGGTTCATTCGGGGACCGTATGTGTTGAATATCCTGACAATTTTGATACGAACATCGTTTTGTCTGTAGTAATTCATAAACAAACTTTCGGCACAGCGCTTCCCCTCGTCATAACACGACCGGATACCGATAGGATTAACATTTCCCCAGTAACTTTCTGTTTGGGGGTGTTCCAGTGGATCGCCATAAACCTCACTGGTTGAGGCCTGTAATATTTTAGCTTTGATTCGTTTGGCCAGCCCCAGCATATTGATGGCCCCCATAACCGATGTTTTTATTGTTTTAATTGGGTTGTATTGATAGTGAATGGGAGAAGCCGGACATGCCAGATTGTAAATTTCGTCTACTTCGGCAAAATAGGGGTGGGTTACATCATGACGCACCAGCTCAAAGTAATGGTTGTCCATCAGATGACTGATATTCAGTTTGGAACCGGTAAAATAATTGTCGAGACAGATAACATCGTGTCCCTGTGATACAAGCTTATCGCAAAGATGTGAGCCTATAAATCCCGCTCCTCCGGTCACTAATATTCGTTTCATTTTACATTTTTTTGTGGGAACGTCCAATACCAAAGTAATCGAATCCGTTTTCGGCCATTTCGGTCATATCATAAATATTACGACCGTCAAAAACCACTTTTTGATTCATCAGCTTCGCCATAACCTTGTAATTAGGAATACGGAATTCCGGCCATTCGGTCAGCAACATCAGTCCGTCTGCTTCAATAAGTACATCATAAGGGTCCTGACCATACTGAATGGTGTTACCGAACTCCTTTTTAGCTTCATCCATGGCAACCGGGTCGTAAGCTTTAATATGAGCTCCTGCTTCAAGCAGTTCTTTAATGATCACTTTGGAGGGAGCCTCACGCATATCGTCGGTATGGGGTTTGAAGCTGAGCCCCCAGACGGCAAAAGTTTTACCTTTTACATCGTTGTTGAAATAATTTTTGACTTTGGCTGCAATGATCCGTTTTTGGTCTTCATTGACATTTTCTACAGCCTGCAGGAGACGCAAAGGATAATTAAAGGCGTTGGCCGTGCGGATTATGGCTTTCACATCTTTAGGGAAGCAGCTTCCGCCGTAGCCGATACCCGGGTAAATGAATTTGTTTCCAATCCTGCTGTCACTCCCAATCCCTTTTCGAACCATATTTACATCAGCACCAACAAGTTCGCAAAGATTGGCAATGTCGTTCATAAAGCTGATCTTGGTTGCCAGCATGGCATTGGCTGCATATTTTGTAAGCTCGGCAGAAGGAATGTCCATGAACAGGATGGGATGATTATTGAGAAGGAAAGGCTTGTAAAGGCGACGAATTACTTTTTCAGCTTCTTCGGAATCGGTACCAACTACAATACGATCCGGCTTCAAAAAATCATCAATGGCATTTCCTTCTTTTAAAAATTCGGGGTTGGATGCTACAAAAAACGGAATTTCCTCACCCCGCTTTTTCAATTCGGATTGTACAGCCTCCCTTACTTTCTCAGCGGTTCCAATGGGGACTGTGCTTTTGGTTACAACAACCATGGTATGGTCGAGATGTTTCCCGATTTCGGTAGCTACAGCCAGAACATGACTCAGGTCGGCACTTCCGTCTTCGCCCGGAGGAGTTCCCACAGCAATAAAAATTACTTCAGCCTGGTCGAGACTTTCTTTCAGACTGGTAGTAAAATGGAGTCGACCTTTTTCTACATTGGTTTTAATCATGGTCTCCAGTCCCGGCTCATATATCGGAACTATTCCCTTCTTCAGATTGGTGATTTTTTTCTCATCGATATCGACACATGTAACATTCACGCCTGTATCGGCAAAACATGTACCTGTTACCAGTCCTACGTAACCGGTTCCGACAATTGATATTTTCATCTTAATTCTGTTTTTTAATTTTTTGTATTAATTCCACTCCAGAAGCGCTTTCTCCGGTATGTTTTACGCTTACAAATTTTACTGTTAAAATAGTCCGTTAAACTTTTGCCAAAGGCTCCAAATCTATTGTTTGTAACTAAAAGGGCTTGTCCGCTAAGATGCAGATTATCAATCTTGGATAGATTGTCTTACATCCCTTTGTTATATCTATAAATCTAACGATTAGTTAGTGTCTGTCCATAAAGTGCCATTTACTGTGTTACGTTCGTCCGAAAATTACTCATTTACGATGAGTAAACTGCGTATTTTCGGACTTCGCAAGCCTTGTAAATGACACCTTCTGAACAGACACAACATACTGTAAAAATTTTTTTCGAGTTTATAGACACGCAATTGTTAATATCTGTTCATAAAGTACCATTTGCTGTGTTACGCTCGCCGCCAAATTACTCACTTACGAAAAGTAAACTCCGTTTTTGGCGGCTTCGCAAGTCTTGCAACTGGCACTTTCTGAGCAGACACATGATAAGTAGGAAACTTTTCCTACTTTATAGACAGGCATTAGTTAATGAATGGTGTCAAAAATATGAAAATTATTGCTGGAAGTAAATTATTTCTTTTTTGCAACAAAATCGGCGTATTGCTGGTCAACTCCTTTGATGTGATTGATGAGCCAGGATTTCAGAAAGTTGGTTACTTCAACCGACAGGATCAGTTTCCCGTTTCTTAATTTTTCATAAAATCCGGCTATTTTATCAGCGTACTCGTTGTGGAGCTTCCTGTGATCTTCCAGACCGGGAAAATCGAAAGATTCCATATACGCTTCTTCACTTTTGAAGTGATACCTTGTGTAATCAAGCATTGCCTGGAGCAGTTCCTCCAGCTTTTCTTTGGATTTGCCCTGTTTAATTCCGTCATAGAAATCGTTTAAGATTTCAACCCATCGCTGGTGTTCTTTGTCAATTTTTTCATTACCTACGGAGAGGTCTTTTGTCCATTGAATAAGCATAGTTATTTATTTTTAAGTTGTCTTTCTATTCCGGGAAGGTCAAATATAATATTTTTCGTTTGTTCGGCTGTTAATTAGTGTCTGTCCATAAAGTGCCATTTACTGTGTTATGCTCGTCCGAAAATTACTCATTTACGATGAGTAAACTGCGTATTTTCGGACTTCGCAAGCCTTGTAAATGACACTTTCTGAACTGACATACATTTTGTGAAAATTTTTGTGCGTTTATAAAATACTCCGTTAAACTTTTACTGAGGTCTGGTTAGGTAAAGACGCCCAATTTGGGCGTCTTTACCTCTCATAATAAAAACTTTGCGTCATTGCGTCACTGCGTTTAGGCTTTTTTTACTGACTATTGTTTATAGACACGCACTAAATTACTGATGTGGTTCAACCCGAAAATTTGACTTTCAATGTTTAAACAGTTAAATTTAAACCCGTGGCATCTTAAAGTGAGAAAGAGGTGAAGAAGCGAATTTTACAGGGGTGATAAGGTCAATGTGGTAGAATTCAGTCAATAGTTTTTAGTCAGGAGTAAGTAGTGTAGTGAGGGTACAGGTGCATAAAATGGCTATGAGAGAACTTTTAAAGAGCAGTACAACCTTGAACTGATGAGTCTACTACTCAAAGTCTCGTTTTGCCAATCCCATTGTTGCAGGAAATTTTTAAATCCTCATTAACAATTAGTTAAATTCGGTTCAGAAATTTCCTACGTCTCGAACATGGCAAAAAAAGCTCTTTTTAGGCCAGACTCATTGATGATATTTTGCTAAATATTTTTGTAAATAATTGACAAACAAATGGTTGTATGATGAGAATAAAAATCATATCGATCTCATAACAAAAACTTTGCGCTTTTGCGTTTAGGGTTTTATGATCGTTCATTGATTTCAGATGTAAAAATTTTAACAATGAGAAAATTAGGAGATTATTATTGTATTGTGAGAAAAGTTCCTATTTTTGCACCGATTTTTAAACAATATAATGTCTAACCAATAGATTTTGCGAGGTTTAATTAATGGCAGAATTTGAAGAAAAAGAAAACTTGCAGGAGCAGGAAAATGCTTCGGAAGTAAACGAAAACGTTGAGGAGCAGACTCCACAGGCAGAAGAAGCCAATGAAGAGTCGCCTGAGGCAACAGAAACAAGAAAAGAAGACCAGGAGGTTGAAACCGTTGAAACAGCTAATGCTGATTTCGATTGGGACAAGTATGAAAACGGCGATTTGGTCGAAGAAGCCAAAGGTTCCGAAAAGAAGGAACTGGAGAAGATGTATGACAAAACTTTGTCTACCATCTCCGAAAAAGAGGTGATTGAAGGTACCGTAATCGCCATGAATAAGCGTGAGGTTGTTATTAACATCGGTTTCAAATCGGATGGTATTGTCAGCCGTAACGAGTTTCGTTACAACCCCGACCTGAAAGTCGGCGATAAGGTTGAAGTATATGTGGAAAGTCAGGAAGACAAAAAAGGTCAGCTGGTACTTTCTCACAAAAAAGCAAGAGCTCTCCGCTCATGGGATCGAGTAAATGAGGCTCTCGAAAAAGATGAAGTTATTAAGGGATACATCAAGTGCCGGACCAAAGGAGGTATGATCGTTGATGTATTTGGCATTGAAGCTTTCCTTCCGGGGTCACAAATTGATGTGAAGCCCATTCGCGACTACGATATGTACGTGGGTAAAACCATGGAATTCAAAGTAGTAAAAATCAATCCCGAATTCAAAAATGTTGTTGTTTCCCACAAGGCACTTATCGAGGCTGAACTGGAGCAACAGAAGAAAGAAATTATTTCCAAGCTGGAAAAAGGCCAGGTTCTCGAAGGTACCGTCAAGAACATCACTTCTTATGGTGTTTTCATCGATCTTGGTGGTGTGGACGGACTGATTCATATAACAGACCTTTCATGGGGACGCGTTTCGCATCCGGAAGAGATTGTCCAGCTCGATCAGAAGCTTAACGTTGTTATTCTCGATTTCGATGATGAGAAAAAGCGTATCGCTCTTGGTCTGAAACAATTGACACCACATCCGTGGGATTCACTCGATCCGAACCTGAAGGTAGGTGATGTTGTAAAAGGTAAGGTGGTTGTTATGGCCGATTATGGTGCTTTTGTTGAAATAGCACCTGGCGTTGAGGGACTTATACACGTTTCGGAAATGTCATGGTCACAGCATCTGCGCAGTGCACAAGACTTCCTGAAGGTGGGTGATGAAATAGAAGCCCAGATTTTGACCCTCGACCGTGAGGAGCGCAAAATGTCGCTGGGAATGAAGCAGCTTAAGCCCGATCCGTGGGACAATATTGAAGAAAAATACCCTGTTGGCAGCAAACACAAGGCAAAAGTTCGTAACTTTACCAACTTCGGAGTGTTTGTTGAAATTGAAGAAGGGATTGACGGACTGATTCACATCTCGGATCTTTCGTGGACCAAGAAAGTGAAGCATCCGGCCGAGTTTACCAATGTTGGCGAAGAGATCGAAGTTGTTGTTCTCGATATCGACAAGGATAATCGTCGTTTGAGCTTAGGACACAAGCAATTGGAAGAAAATCCATGGGATGTTTTTGAAACCATCTTTACTGTGGATTCCATTCATGAAGGTACAATAGTTGACATTTTCGATAAAGGTGCCGTAATTGCATTACCATACGGTGTTGAAGGTTTTGCCACACCCCGTCATCTCGTAAAAGAAGACGGAAGTCAGGCCAAAGCCGATGAAAAGTTGCCTTTCAAAGTGATTGAATTTAATAAAGGTGCTAAGCGCATCATTCTTTCGCATTCACGTGTCTTTGAAGATGAGAAACGTTCGGAAGAGCAATCGGCTAAAAAGAGTCAGGCCAAAAATACCAAGAAAGGTGTTAAAAAGCTCAAAGACAGCCTCGAAAAGACAACTCTTGGTGACATCTCTGAATTGGCAGCCCTGAAAAATCAAATGGAAGCCTCTGAAAAGAAAGATGAAACCAAAGACAAAAAGGAAGAAGAATAGTTTATATTAATTAAGGGGTGACAATATATGGACTTTAAAATTGATAAAATCGATGATTTTATGGTGGTGAAAGTGTTGAAAGAAAAACTCGACACTAATGTAGTCCCCAATCTGAAGTCGGAAATTGTTTTGCTTTCGGGCAATGGTGAGAAGAACATTCTGCTCGATTTAAGTAAATGCAATTATTGTGATTCATCAGGATTAAGTTCCATACTTGTCGCCAACAGGTTGTGTAAAAATGCCGATGGAGTATTTGTTATTGCCGGCCTTCAACCGGCTGTGGAACGACTGATTGCCGTATCGCAGCTCGACACAGTGCTGAACATTGCACCCAACGTGGAGGACGGTATACAAATGATGCGACAGTCAATCGGCAAAAAATAAAGTGTTTATGGGATTATCTGTCACCATTCTTGGCAGTAACTCAGCACTTCCCACATCCGAAAGAAATCCAACCGCCCAGGTGCTCAATGCATCGGGGCGGTTTTTTTTGATCGATTGCGGGGAAGGAACTCAGTTACAGTTGCGTCGCAATAAGGTGCGTTTCGGGCGCATTCATCACATCTTTATTTCTCATCTTCATGGTGACCATGTTTTTGGTCTTCCCGGACTGATTTCATCTCTGGGACTATTGGGAAGAACTAAAGATTTACATATTTATGCGCTGGCCGACCTTGAACCTCTGATGAAGCCATGGCTTAACTACTTTTGCCGTGATCTGCCGTTTAAGGTGGCTTTTCATTCTTTTGTTCCGGAAGAGCAGACGGTAATTTATGAAGATTCTTCCGTTGAAGTCGTTACAATACCTGTGGAGCATCGAATTCCTACGGCCGGTTTTTTATTCAGAGAGAAGCCCAAAGAACGCAAAATCAATAAAGAGAAGTGTGATTACTATCAGGTGCCATTGCGCTGGCTTCCCCGATTGAAAAAGGGTGAGGATTATGCAGGGGAGGATGGCAGTCTGATCGCGAATGATATACTGACTTTCCCGCCGCCTCCATCAAAGAGCTATGCCTACTGCACAGATACGCGTTTCAGTGAAAAGGTTATATCGGCCGTAAAAAATGCAGATTTGTTATATCACGAATCCACTTTTCTGGAAGATGAGGAAGAACTTGCCGGCAAGACTTTTCACAGTACAGCACGGCAGGCGGCCGAGGTCGCAAAGCGGGCAAATGTTGGAAGATTGCTCCTCGGGCATTTTTCTTCCCGTTACCGTGACCTGAAACCTTTTGTTGAAGAGGCGAAAAGGGTATTTGAAAATACCTTGATTGCAGAAGAGGGCAGCACTTTTGAAGTGTAATCCGTAAACTGATAAAGAATCTTTATCTACTCAGAAAAAGAGTGGCTGAATGTTTTTATTATAAAGCAGGCCGGACATTTTTCGGCAAAAACTCTGCAAAAAAACTTCGTCCGGCCTGTCAGGGTGGAACAATTATGATGTTTTTCTGATATCAAATATTCGTTAAATTTTTGCAATATGCTGCAAACCAATTATTTGTGATTTAAAAGTTCTGTTTTCTAAAATGCAGTATATCAACATTATATGGATTATCTTATATCTGAAAATCTAACGATCTATTATACTATTGTTTAATTTTTCCTTTTAACAAAGTAATTGAATGTGGAGGAAAAGCATATGTGACAACTGAGTCATTGGCTTTAATGTCTTCTTTTCTTTCTGTCTTTACATTGGTCTGATCAAAATCATTCTCAGCCTTTATATCCGGGCCATTTACTTCATATACTTCCAGCTTTCCGTCAAAATCTCCTGATTGTGATATTATATCGGTAGTAATGGCTTTGTCTTTATGGCGATTGACCACTGCGATGGTAACATTATTATCCTGATAAGTGGCCGATACATCCAGGTATGGTACATCCGACTGCTGAGTTGTAGTTTCTCCCAGACCGAGGTAAAATTCTTCTGTATCGTAAGTTTCACAGTCTACAAATACATCGAGAGATGTTCCGTGCATGTTATTGGCAAAGAGTTCGAGCGGGTAATAGATGGTTTGCTTGTACATGTCGTCTTTGCTTGTAAAAATAGGTCCGATAACATTAACCAGCTGCGCCATATTGGCCATTTTTACAATATGGGCATTTCTGATGAATGCGTTGAGCATGCCACCAATAACGAGAGCATCTTCCAGATTATAATGCTCTTCAAGGGCCCTTTCACCGGTCATTGTATCTCCTGAGCGTGCACGGTACCATACATTGTATTCATCCCATGCAATGTAAATAGGATCGTTGGTATGATGACGCCGAACAGTGCGTTGCATTACTTCGTTGATCATCCCTTCTACAATTTTTGTTCGTTCTTCAATGACAAGGGGAGTGGCCATGAAGTTGTAATAATTGTTGTCGGGATTTCCTACGTAAATGTGAAGGGCAATGTAGTCTATATAATCTTTCAACTCCTCCAGAACAGTGCGGTTCCATTCATCAGGATTAGCATCCGGCCTGTAGTTGGAAGAACCTGCCGCAATAAGTTTAATATCCGGCGAAGTCAGTCGCATCAGTTTTCCTGCTTCGCGGGCTTTTTTACTGTAATCAATAGCATTGAGGTGTCCCATTTGCCAGTGACCGTCCATTTCGTTTCCGAGACTCCAGTATTTTATATTATGAGGTTCGGGGAACCCGTGTTTCTTTCGTAGCTCGGCATAATATGGCCCCTCTTTCACGTTGCAGTACTCTACCCATTGCCGGGCTTCACGGATGGTGCCTGTTCCGAGGTTTACAGCAAAATAGGGCTCTGTTCCCAGTTTATTGGCCCATTTCATGAATTCGTTGGTACCAACTTCGTTGGTTTCCAAACGGGCCCAGGCCAATTCAAGTCGTTTGGTTCTTTCCGGTCCAACGCCATCTTTCCAGTTGTAGTTTGAAACAAAGTTCCCTCCGGGGTAACGCACCAACGGGATATTCAGGTCTCTTGCAGCTTCCAGTACATCGGTACGAAATCCGTCTTCATCGGCAAAGGGGGAATCGGGATCATAAATACCTCCATAGACGCAGCGACCAAGATGTTCAACGAAATTGCCGTAAATGTTTTTGTTGACTTCCCCGATTGTCCGGTCAAGATCAATCTTTATTCTTGCGTTTTGGGCCTGCAGGTTACTGCTTATGAAACCTGCGATGAAAAATAAGATCAGGGATTTTAAAAAGTGGCTCATTTTCATAGTATTATTTTTTTGATATTAGAAATTGCACTTTTCGATGTGGGTGCATGGTAAGAGTTATGTTCTTTGAGTGCCCTTACTTGTCAAAGGTAGGTGCTGAGAGTTAAGTGGGGGAGGACAAACTGGTAAATCAGGTAGAAGGATGTTTTTGATATATATGAAACATCTTGTATCTAATATCTGAAAATCTAATGATCTATTGTATATTTGCACTGATCTTTAATTCATTCATATTCTTTGTTCGATGCAGGAAAAAATTCTCATTCTTGATTTCGGGTCTCAATACACCCAATTAATTGCCCGTCGCGTCCGTGAGTTAAATGTATATTGCGAAATCCATCCTTTTAACAAATTTCCGGAGCCTGATGAAACAGTGAAGGGTGTCATTCTTTCCGGGAGCCCGTTCAGTGTTCGTGATAAGAATGCTCCCATACCTGATTTAAGCAAAATTAAAGGCAGATTACCCCTTTTAGGGGTCTGCTATGGTGCCCAATTCATGGCCCAGAATTATGGGGGGCTGGTAGAAGCTTCCGACTCCAGGGAATACGGCAGGGCCAATTTGAAATACATCGACCACGACAATGAGCTGTTTCTGGAAATCGAAAAAGATTCACAAGTATGGATGTCGCATGGTGACACCATAATAAAACTCCCCGATAATTTTCGCATCATTGCAAGTACAAACGATGTAGAAGTTGCCGGCTACAAGGTGCAGGATGAGCCGACTTACGGCATTCAGTTTCATCCCGAAGTATACCATACAACACAGGGTTTGCAGTTATTGTACAATTTTGTTGTGGACATTTGCGGGTGCAACCGTGACTGGACACCGGCTTCGTTTGTGGAAGAAACAGTTGAATCATTGAAAAAGCAAATCGGCACCGATAAAGTCGTTTTGGGACTATCCGGGGGTGTTGACAGTTCCGTTGCAGCCATGCTTTTGCACAAAGCCATCGGGAAACAGCTTACCTGTCTCTTTGTGGACAACGGACTGCTTCGAAAGAATGAGTATGAGAAGGTATTGGATTCCTATAAACACATGGGCCTTAACGTAATCGGCATTGATGCAAAAGACAGGTTTCTGGGGGAATTATACGGTGTTTCCGATCCTGAGAAAAAGCGGAAGATTATAGGAAGAGTTTTTATTGAGGTTTTTGATGCAGAAGCCAAAAAGATAACCGGCGTGAGATGGCTTGCACAGGGTACTATTTATCCCGATGTTATTGAATCTGTTTCTGTTAACGGACCTTCGGCCACCATCAAATCTCACCATAATGTTGGAGGGTTGCCCGAAAAGATGCATCTGAAAGTAGTTGAACCGCTTAAATTGCTTTTTAAAGATGAGGTAAGAAAAGTAGGGCATGAATTGAATATTTCGCCCACCATACTGGGACGTCATCCGTTCCCGGGCCCGGGTCTGGCCATTCGTATCCTTGGGGAGATTACACCTGAGAAGGTGGCGCTTTTGCAAGAGGTTGATCATATTTTTATTGAAGGTCTTCGCACCCATAACCTTTATGACAAGGTATGGCAGGCCGGAGCTATTCTCCTACCGGTTCAGTCGGTGGGTGTAATGGGTGATGAACGTACTTATGAAAGCGTAGTAGCGCTTCGTGCGGTTACTTCCACCGATGGCATGACCGCCGATTGGGTGCATCTGCCTTATGAGTTCCTGGGACGTATTTCCAGTGAAATCATCAACCGGGTAAAAGGAGTTAATCGCGTGGTTTATGATATTAGTTCCAAACCACCGGCCACTATTGAATGGGAGTAGATACACAATATTGTGAAAATTTTTGCAGGTTTAAAGACGAATACAAATTAGTGCCGTCTATAAAAGCAGGTTAGATCGAGTCATAATAATAAAAACAACAAACTGAGGGCTGACTCCCTTTAGATATTTGGTTATTCTGCTTAAGCAGGTGAAGTACTATTCTCTAATATATAGTCCTCTAACGACCCCCCAACCTAACATGCAAAAAAGGCAGAAACAACTTAGAAAATTAAAAGAAAATTCAGCAATGCGAAACTTTTTCATATTAACAATCACTTTTTTGTTGGCTTCACTGTCTGCAAATTCACAGGTAAAAGATTCAGAACTGGAGAAAATTCAGCTTTCCTGGCAGTTGATTACTTCCTTCTATGTAGACAGCGTGGATACTCAAGGACTTGCAGAGGAAGCCATTGTTGCCATGTTAGAAAAACTTGATCCTCACTCGGTTTATATTCCGGCAGAGGATGTTAAAACCATGAATGAACCACTTGACGGGAATTTTGAGGGAATTGGTATCGAGTTTATGATACTTAAGGATACGCTTCTGGTAGTTGCAACCATACCTGGAGGACCGTCGGAAAAAGTGGGGCTGATGGCTGGTGACCATATCATAGAAATTGAGAGTGAAAATGTGGCTGGTGTTGGCTTGACAAACAGTGATGTGTTTGACATGTTAAGAGGTCCGAAAGGGACGGAAGTGCAACTGACCATTCTGAGAGATGATAAAAGGCTGAATTTTATCGTGGAGCGTGATGAAATTCCCATTCATAGCCTGGAGGCATCTTATTTGATTTCTCCTAAGACGGGATACATAAAAATCTCAAGATTTTCTCAGAGCACTTATCAGGAGTTTGAAGAAGGCTTGAAAGAATTGAAAGAGAATGATATAGAAAATTTGGTGCTTGATCTTAGGGGTAATGGTGGGGGCTATTTAAAAGCGGCTCTGGATATTGCTGATGAGTTTATAGGAGAACGCCGATTGTTGTTATATACCGATGGGATGGCTATTCCCAGGTCTGAGTATCATTCAAAACCTGGTGACCTTTGGGAAAACGGGAAGCTAATTGTGCTGATTGATGAAGGCTCTGCCTCGGCCAGCGAAATTGTTGCCGGAGCTGTGCAGGATTGGGACAGAGGTATTATTATGGGACGCAGGAGTTTTGGAAAGGGGCTGGTTCAGAGACCGTTTACATTGCAGGACGGATCGGAGATCAGGCTTACCATTGCCAGGTATTTCACCCCGTCGGGACGAAGCATTCAGAAGCCTTACCATAATGGCCTTTCAGAATATCACAGTGAGATATTTGAGCGCTTTGAGCACGGTGAGTTTATGTATGCCGACAGTGTTCACATGCCCGATAGCCTGGTTTACAACACGCTTGAGAAAAACCGGGAAGTTTACGGAGGTGGTGGCATTGTTCCCGATGTATTTATTCCGATGGATACAACCTACTATACTGATTATTATCGTGATTTGGTTGCCTCCGGAACTGTGAACCGCCTGGTAATGGACATGCTGGACGAGAACAGAGACCTGTGGAAAGAGCGATTTCCGGCTTTTCCCGATTTTTCTTCCGAATTTGAAGTTCCCGATAGTTTTATTGATGAACTGGTAAAAAAAGGTGAAGAAAACGACATTGCTCCGAATCAGAAGGAATTGAGTATCTCCGAAGAATGGATCAGGTTACAGATTAAAGCTTTGATCGCACGAAATTTGTGGGATACCGGCAAGTATTATCAAACCATCAATCCGGCACTTCCGTTCTTTGATAAAGTGATTGAACTGGTGGAAAATGAAGATCAATACTCAAAAGTGTTTGAGAAAAGATGATTGAATGGCTCCCGGAACATTGGATGGAGATTGCAGGAACATTACTTGCCCTGGTTTATCTCTATCTCTCGGTTCGCGAAAACATCTGGTTATGGGCTACCGGATTTTTGTCATCTTTTTTTTATATGATTGTCTTCTTCGATGAGCACCTGTATGCCGATATGGGATTACAGGTATACTACCTTATCATCAGCATATACGGCTGGCTTACCTGGAAGTGGGGAAGACAAAGAACCGGAAGGAAGAAGATGCCCATCAGTAAGTTGAATGCCAGGACAGGAGTTATTCTGTTGCTTATCGGCGGTGTTGTTTATGTTGTGGTTCTTCTGATCTTATTGAAAGTTCCTTCATTAATAGATATTCCTGCGTCGGAATTACCTTTCTGGGATGCATTTACAACCACCGGAGGAATCATTGCCACCTGGATGCTTGCAAGGAAATTTATTGAACACTGGCTGATATGGATTGTCGTTGACCTGGTAAGTAGTGGAATGTATTTTTACAAAGGACTTGAAGTAACAGTTTTGCTTTATCTGATTTATACTGCTGTGGCGGTAATTGGTTTTTTAGAATGGAATAAAAACATGAAAACCCGTGACAGAGATATTAAAAAATGATTGGTCAGAGAGAAAGAAATACCCGCGGAACGGGAGAAGGTACATCTTTGTCATTACGGGGCCTGAATCTACCGGCAAATCATCATTAACTGAGGAACTGGCCAAACATTTTAATGGAATAGCGGTTAAAGAATATGCAAGAGATTATGTGCAAAATCTCAACGGAAATTATTCTTTTGAAGATGTTGAAGCTATAGCAACTCATCAGATTGAGGAATATCATTCGATGACCGAAACTACAGATAGTAACATACCGGTGTTTTTCGATACCTTTCTGTTTATTACCAAAGTTTGGTTTGAAGAGGTTTTTTATTGTTGTCCGGTATGGTTACATCGGGCTCTTAAGAAATGCAGAATTGATCTGGCATTGCTGTGTTTCCCCGATCTGCCGTGGAAACCCGATGGCGTTCGTGAAAATCCTCACAGGAGAAGCTACCTTTTCGATCGTTACCTCGATGAACTGACGTATTACGGAGTTCCTTATTGTGTTGTGAGGGGAATTAATCAAACGAGGATTGAAACCGCGATTAGATGTATTGAGAAAGAGATGTATTGAGCCGTTTACTTTAAATATTTAGTTAATTATGCGTTACCTGGAATATCCGAGAAGACTGAAAGACATCATAGAGAACCTTTCCCGGGAGGAGTCTTATCAGGCTGTTTGTCATCGCCATTATCCCGATCAACCAATGCCATCATCGAGGGTGCTTGAAGAAATTGTTGATCTTCTAAGAGAAATTCTTTTCCCCGGGTATTATGGCGATTCACCTACCCGTCCTGATAGTATACGTTACTATCTCGGTGTCAATGTGGAAAAACTTTATGATCTGTTGCGCCAGCAGGTCTATGCAGGCCTGTGCTTCGATTGTAAGCATGCCGACAGAGAAGACCTTCTGATGCGAAAGGATAAAGCCGCCCAGATAAGTATGAAATTTATTGAAAAACTTCCGGTGATCAGACACCTGCTTGCCACAGATGTGGAAGCTGCATACCTTGGCGATCCGGCAGCACAAAGCAATGCAGAAGTAATTTTTTGCTACCCGGCAATACGGGCCATTACAAATTACCGCATTGCTCATGAGCTTTTGGAATTGGGAGTGCCGCTGATTCCCCGCATTATCACGGAAATGGCTCATTCCGAAACAGGCATTGATATTCATCCCCGGGCCAGGATTGGTCACCATTTTACTATTGATCACGGTACCGGCGTGGTTATTGGTGCAACATCAATTATTGGCAATCATGTTAAAATTTATCAGGGGGTAACATTAGGGGCCAAGAGTTTTCCCCTGGACAAGGATGGGAATCCCATTAAAGGGATCGACAGGCATCCGATAGTAGAAGATAATGTAATTATTTATGCACAGGCTACTATTCTGGGAAGAATAACTGTAGGGGCAAATTCGGTAATTGGCGGTAATGTCTGGTTGACCTCATCCGTTCCCCCAAACAGTAAAATTTTACAGGAAAAATATCGACACACGGGGTTTATGGGTGGCGATGGAATTTGATTTTCGGGGTTTGTCAGAGATGATTAATTATTCTGAAAATTAAGAACAGCGCTTTTTTTGCCAAAATTAGCCGACAGGTAATAACCTG